>JAHHOC010000322.1 GCA_018677115.1 Arenicella sp.
CATATCCACATCACAAACTGCCGGCTTGAAATGGAATATAGGCCTGCAGCCAAGGCGAGGCGATGGCCAAGTCTATTCGAGTAAATTCATAATCGATCAAAACGCTGAACGTGAGCTGCGCAACTATCTGGAACCCATTGTCGGGCGACGCCAGGCAGAAGAATTATCAGTACGCAAGATCTCAATAAATCCGGGTTACCGGCAGGAATTCTGGCATCGCAACTGTGTCGCCGTTGGTTTATCTGCCGGTTTTGTAGAACCTCTGGAGGCGTCAGCCCTGGTGCTGGTGGAGTTCGCAGCTAAAATGATAGCTGACCAACTTCCCGCTAACCGGGATGTGATGGCCATCTCAGCCAAGCGTTTCAATGAAAAATTCACTTACCATTGGCAGCAGATAATTGATTTCCTGAAGCTGCACTATGTTCTGAATCAGCGCGATGATAATGCTTACTGGCACCTCAATCGACTGGCGGAAAGTATTCCAGAAAGCCTCCAGGATTCCATGAACCTATGGCGTTTCCAGCCGCCATGGCTTCAGGACACGCCACATTTTGATGAACTGTTCCCGGCGGCGAGTTATCAATTTGTGTTATATGGCATGGGATTTATTACCAATCCGATGCCAATTCCGAAGCGCGCAGCAAATGGTGATGTTGACCGAGCCAATCAGCTACTTAACGAAAATGCCAAGAAAACCAGCCAGTTGTTAGCTACATTGCCCAGCAACAGGGAGTTGATCGATAAAATCAATGAATTCGGTTTTTCCAAAATATAATTCATACAAGCAACAAACCACTACCACACATTCAGCCCGGCTGAATTAAAAACGGTCACCAATATGACAAATTACGTTTTACTCGATCCTGAAGAACATAAAACAATGAAGGTAATCACCGATCGATCGGCTGATTACGGGGACAACATTAAATATGCGATGACATTCCCATTTGAATTCAGGAGCATTCAATCGTGTTACCCGATTTTTTTTCAAAAAGATGCCGATTCCGGCACTTTTTTCCCATTGGCGCTGTTTGGCTTCGAAAATGATGAAAACCTGTTTTTATCTGACGATGGCTGGAATGCCACTTACGTGCCCACAATGGTCACCAGGCAACCTTTTTTGATTGGCTTCCAGCAGGATCAGGAAAATCCTGAGATGAAGCACGCCATGGTGTCGATTGATCTGGACAATCCACGCGTAAACGAAGCGAGCGGTGAAGCATTATTTCAGGAACACGGTGGCGCCACCGAATTCTTGACGCGCGCGACCCAGAACCTGGAACTGATCCACCAGGCACATGAACACAGCAGAAGATTTGTAGAGGCTTTGATTGAAAACGATCTGCTGGAGTCATTCTCTCTGGATATTGTGTTGAATGATGGCAGTAACAACCAATTATTGGGGTTTTATACGATTAATGAGGACTCTGTGCAGCAGTTAGGCGCCAGTGTATTGGGGTCATTGAACGAGCAGGGTTTTCTGCAACCAATTTTCATGGTGCTGGCTTCGCACTCCCGCATAAGAGACTTGATTGACCTGAAGAATGCAACAATCGAAACATCTGACAGCGATCAGGACCAACAGGCCTGACAGCAAGATTGACTGGAGCGATTGAGTTGTCTGGCACCATAAAACAGTTGGATGGCTGCACCAGTGAGGCGTTGCCGGAAGAGGTGCTGACCTCTACTGAACCATTATTGTTAAAAGGGCTGGTGCAAGACTGGCCAATTGTCGATGCGGGCCTCCGCTCGGCCCAAGAGGCTGCAGCGTATATACAACAATTCGATTCCGGGGCTGCGCTTGTTGCTTATGAAGGCGCGCCGCAGATCAATGGCCGTATCTTCTACAATGATGACTTCACAGGATTCAATTTTGAGCGTACCCGGCAAACCCTGAAACAGGTGATGCAGAAACTGTTTAGCAATAAGGCCGGGGAGGCAGCACCCACCTATTACGTCGGATCAACATTAATCGATCATTGGTTACCGGGGTTTCGCGGTGAAAATGATATTGGCATTGGCGACCGGGAATGCCTGACCAGTATCTGGTTTGGCAATAGAAGCAAGATAGCCGCACACTACGATTTTCCGAATAACATTGCCTGTTCCGTAGTCGGCAGGCGACGTTTTACCCTGTTTCCTCCGGATCAGGCAGACAATCTTTATGTTGGCCCGCTGGAGTTTACGCCATCCGGCCAGCCCATCAGTCTGGTTGATTCGGTTAACCCGGATTACGCGCGATTCCCTAAATACCGGGACGCGGAGGCCGCATCTATCATTGTGGAATTAGATCCGGGAGATGCGTTGTATATTCCGAGCATGTGGTGGCATCATGTGGAGTCACTGGAAGATTTCAATGTGCTGGTTAATTACTGGTGGCGAACCACTCCGGCCTATCAGGGATCGCCATTGAATGCACTGCAACATGCTGTAATGAGTCTGCACGATCTGCCGGTTGAACAGCGTCGTGTGTGGAAGGATATTTTTGATCGATATGTGTTTAACGAAGACCCACACGCATTTGATCACATTCCTGAACATGCAAGGGGTGTATTATCGGGTGTAGACGAAGCAGCAGCGAAGGCGATTCGGGCACAGTTGGTAAAATTTTTACAATAGTAGTGAACTGCTTATGGCAGGCTGTGTTTACGAAAATCGACAGCCCGCGAGTAAGCAATATTGGTAAGCAGAGGTAACACGTGGAAAATATTAAAATTCAAAAAGTAGTGGTTGCCGGTGGCGGCACTGCAGGTTGGATGGCAGCCGCTTCTTTGGCCAAGCTGCTGGGAAAAACTCTTGATGTAACGCTGATCGAGTCAGATGACATTCCGACTGTGGGTGTGGGGGAAGCGACTATTCCAACATTGTTATCACTGCACGAATTACTGGGCATCAACGAAAAGGAATTTGTAGCCAAGGTGAATGGCACCTTTAAGCTGGGTATCTCGTTTGAAAACTGGCGCAATGTTAATGAAGATTACATTCATTCTTTTGGGTTCACCGGCAAGGACTGCTGGGCCGCAGGATTTCAGCATTTCTGGTTGAAGGGTATGCGCATGGGCATTGCCAAGGAGTTTGGCGAGTATTGTCGTGAACTGGTGGCTGCACGGCAGAACAAGTTTGCCGTTACCCCCAAAAACGGACTTAATTACGCCTACCACATTGATGCCGGACTTTATGCCAAGTTTCTGCGCGAGATCGCCGAGAACAATGGTGCCAGGCGTATTGAAGGCAAGATTGTAAGTGTTGAACAGAATAATGAAACCGGCTTTATTGAAAAGTTGAATCTGGCATCCGGTAAAGTTATCGAAGGTGACCTGTTTATTGATTGCAGTGGGTTCCGCGGGCTGCTGATCGAGCAGACGCTGCATTCGGGCTATGATGACTGGTCGCATTGGCTGCCGATGAACAGCGCCGTCGCAGTGCAGACCGAAAGCGTAGCCGACCCGATCCCATATACCCGCGCGATTGCACGCGATGCAGGCTGGCAATGGCGTATACCCTTGCAGTCGCGGGTGGGTAACGGCCTGGTATTTTGCAACCGCTATATCAGTGATGATGAGGCCACGCAAACCATTCTGGATAACGTGGAAGGAGAGACCATCAATGAACCGCGGGTAATTAAATTTCTCACCGGGTCGCGTCGTAAACACTGGAACAAGAATTGCATTGCCATGGGGCTTTCCAGCGGCTTTATTGAGCCATTGGAATCCACCAGTATTCATTTGATTCAACGCAGCGTGACGCGCCTGATGCAGATGTTTCCCTACGATGGAATCCGTGAGCCGGATGTAAACGAGTTCAATAAACAGATGCAGTTTGAAATTGATAACATCCGTGACTTTATCGTCTTGCATTACCACGTCACCAATCGCAACGACACACCATTCTGGCGTTTTTGCCGCTCAATGCAGATACCGGATTCGCTGAAACACAGGATCGAATTGTTCAAACAGACTGGCCGTGTATTCCAGGTGCCCACCGAATTATTCGGTGAAAATTCCTGGACTCAAGTGATGCTGGGACAGGGGTTGCTGCCAGAGCAATATCACCCGATTGTAAATATGATGAGTGACGATGAATTAAGTCAGTTTCTTGCCGGCATTGACCAAAACGTCACTACCCTGGTTGGCAGTCTTCCCAGTCATCTCGATTTCATAAACCACTATTGCAAATCAGATGCTGCG
>JAHHOC010000364.1 GCA_018677115.1 Arenicella sp.
ATATTAAGGTCACGGTGCCGAATGATGGCGGCTATATCTATGACCTGATCCGCCTGGATCATGTAACGCTGCGTTATCCACGCGCTTTTATTGCACAGGAGGGTGGCGGTTCGCTGGTCTTTACCTCCAACTGGAGCAAATTCCGGATAGCCGAACTTAATCAGAATGATGCTCTGGTCATGCGGCTGGATGAAAATGGTGACGCCTATTTAATGACCGAGAGGGGATCCGGGCAGTGCACCAGCGGATGCGTCTATTTCTCCGGCAGCGATAGCACGGCGACGGATACTTATTTTGTAAGCACTGATTCCGGCATCAAGACGCCGCAGATAGCAGTTGCGGTTGACGGAGGAACACTGTCTGGGCAACCGGCAACATTTATGGTGATCGCACACCCCGATTTCATTGGTACTACGGGTCAGTTACTGGAAGGCTACGTCACTGAAATGCAGGCGAAATACGGCAGTGCCGACCTGGTCGATGTGGAAACTGTCTACGCGGCTTACTCCGGCGGTGTGGTGGATGCATTTGCGATCAGGGATTTTATTAATGAGGCCTACCACACCCGAGGCACCAGGCATGTGCTGCTGGTGGGCGGTGACATCTACGATTACCGTGACTATACGGGGTCCGGAGCACAGAGTTTCATCCCGTCCATTTATATGCCCATTGCCAATAACGTCAAAGCCATACCATCTGATGCGACTTATGCATTGATTGACGATGACCTGGTGCCTGATCTTACCATTGCGCGCTTGCCGGTTCGCTCGACGGCTGATTTACAGAACCTGATTACCAAGCGCCAGGACTACCTGGCCCGCAGCTATGGCAACAGTGCCGTATTCGCAGCTGATGAACTTGATGCCTATAACT
The DNA here is from genome assembly GCA_018677115.1 of Arenicella sp. Taxonomy (GTDB): domain Bacteria; phylum Pseudomonadota; class Gammaproteobacteria; order Arenicellales; family Arenicellaceae; genus Arenicella. The sequence goes on from JAHHOC010000364.1 coordinate 874, forward strand.
ACAGTTTCAAAAGCGATGCCGAGCGGCTTATTTTTGATCATTTTCAAGGCTGGAATATTGACGAGGTGTATCTTGATGATTCCCCTATTGCAGACGCAACCGCTGGAATTGTTTCCTCTATGAACGATGGTGTTGCCCTGGCGGCGTACTTCGGACATTCGTCAACCGACCGGTGGTCGCTCAGTTCGATGCTCAGTGGGCAGGATGTGGCTGATCTGAACAATGCCGGAAGCCCGATGGTGGTCACGCAATGGGGTTGCTGGAATACATTTTATGTCAGCCCGGAAAATGACTCTATGGCGCATCGATTTCTGGTAGAGGGCCAGCAGGGTGCGGTGACCGTGATGGGCGCTACCAGCTTTACCCAGGCTGATGCAGAGAAGCGTATGGCCGGAGTTTTGTTTGGTAACCTGAAGAGCGGCATGAGTATCGGTGAAGCTGTGTTGCTGGCCAAGCAACAGATCGCCGCAGAAACTCCATACCAGATAGATGTTCTATTGGGCTGGGCGGTGCTGGGCTTTGACGATATGCCGGTGTTCGATTAATGGAGTTAAATGAGAGGTTCATTTAGACTACCTACTTGGCAACGGGAAAATCCATGAAGAAAGAAGTGAAATTGAGTCGAAGGCAGTTGCTGCAGTGGTCTACGCCAGCAATTACTGCAGTAACCCTGCCGAAGCATGCCCAGGCGTCAATGGATACCGAACCGCCTGTGGAAGCCTGTTCGGCAGAGCCACCTGTACTGACTGTTTTGGCACCGTCAAAATGCTCCGGAAATCCCCCGGTGGGTACGGCCGTCATCGAAATCACCTCGGGTTCTGAGGTGGATGTTGAAATCACCGCCATCAGCGTGACTACTTCCGATCCGAAAAGCGATATCAGCAGTATCCCTGACACACCATTCACGGTAACTGAAACCAGCGGTGAAACTGTTACCTATATCGGGCCGGCCTCCGACGCAGTTGCCTGCTTGCCATTGGCGGACGTTACCTTGACCATCGAATACAGATGCGAAGATGAGTCCCCTGAGTCAGAGAATTATGACATTACCCAGCTTCTGGTTGACGCTGTCCCGTAGCGGTCCCGGTGTGGCGGAAACGTCGACACCAAGTGTCAAATTATTTTATGGTTGCTAGGGAAAATAGCTTAAACAGGAAAGGATTTTTAGCCAGTGGTTTAGTGTTGGTGATAATTCTGATGCCCTCGTTCGCCGAGGCTCAGCAG
>JAHHOC010000366.1 GCA_018677115.1 Arenicella sp.
GCTCTTGCCTTGTGCCCGATGCTGACCGCCGGTGCCATCGACGCACTTGCAGCACACGCCAGCGATGAACTTAAAGACGTGTATCTGGCAAAACTGATTTCCGGGGAGTGGACCGGGACCATGAATCTAACAGAGTCGCATGCCGGTTCAGATCTTTCCAACCTGAAAACCAAAGCAAGGCCTGCTGGCGATCATTATCTGCTTAAGGGACAGAAAATTTATATCACCTGGGGTGAACACGATATGACCGATAACATTGTGCATATCGTGTTAGCCCCACTTGAGGACGCTCCAGCGGGAGTGAAGGGACTGTCTTTGTTTGTGGTGCCCAAATTCCTGGTCAATGATGATGGTAGTCTCGGTGCCCGTAACGACGTTAAAGTAGTGTCTACAGAACATAAACTTGGCATTAACGCCAGCCCGACCTGCGTCATGAGCTTTGGCGAAGAGGAGGGCGCTGTCGGATATATGGTCGGTAAACCGGGGCAGGGACTGGCCTGCATGTTCACTCTGATGAATCATGCGCGGCTGGAAGTCGGGCTTGAAGGTGCCGGATTGTCTGAACGCGCCTACCAGGACGCACTGGACTATGCGCGCCAGCGGATGCAGGGCCGTGATCCGGTCAGCGGCGAGCCGACTGCCATCATTGGCCATGCGGATGTACAGCGCATGCTGATGCAAATGAAGTCACTCACCGATGCCATGCGCTGCCTTTGCTACGACACCGCCTTATCGCATGATATGCGCAACAATGCAGAGGATGAAGATGTACGCAAGTTTCACCACAACCGCTTTGCTTTACTCACGCCGGTGACTAAAGCCTGGTGCACCGAACTGGTCAACGAAGTGACCTCGCTCGGCGTGCAGGTCCATGGCGGCATGGGCTTCATCGAGGAAACCGGTGTCGCACAGCATTATCGGGATGCCCGTATCACGGCAATATATGAAGGCACCAACGGTATTCAGGCCAACGATCTCGTGGGGCGTAAACTGGTTCGAAATCAAGGCCACAACATGCGAGCCTTACTGGCCGAATTTGATAGCACGCTGTTACAGATCAGCGATGGTGATCATGAATTGCTGAAAAAGCGCTTTACTGCTGCACGTGACGACCTTCAGGAATCAGCGGACTTTATTCTGCAACATGCGGATGACAATGCCAAATTGATTGGCGCGGTGGCGTTTAATTTCCTGATGCAGATGGGCTATGTCATCGGTGCCTGGTACCACCTGCGCAGCGCGCTGATTGCCTCGCGAAAACTGCAGTCCGGAGACAGTGATGCCGAGTTTTATACACAGAAGCTGGTCGCCGCGAAGTTCTATATCACTCAAATGCTGCCGCGGGCCGCGGCTTATCAACAGGCGGTGATTCACGGCGCTGATATCGGCAGCCAATTAAATACGGACTCTTTCGCCTGATCATTGAGCAACCGATGAGTACTGCAACCGCCACTGAAAGCCGCCTCACCCAGGCTGAGCGCACCGAAATATCGGATCAAAAAATGTTTGAATCAACGGTGCAACTCATTGTCGAACGCGGCCCCGCGGCCACCAGTCTAAAAGACGTGGGTGTTTCCGCCGGCTACAGCCGAGGGCTGGCCAGCCATCGTTTTGGCAACAAGGACAAGCTGTTCAGTTTCACTCTGCGCCGTGTGGGTGAGCTATGGCTGACCCAACTTAAAGCGGTGACCAGGGGCCATACTGGTATAAGCGCGGTGGAGAAAGCACTCGATCAGCACTATCGGTTTTGCGTTGATGCACCCGACTATGTGCGCACTTTTTACACGCTATGGTTTGAATCAGTGAATGCAAAATCCAATCTGCGTAATGCGATCCGTAATATTCATCAACGTCGACATCAGGACGTTATGAACTGGATAATCAATGACCCGTATATAAGCGCAGTGATAAAAGCGCGGGCGGATGATATCGCCGGACAATTCAGTGCATCGGTAATTGGAATTGTTTACTACTGGCTGGCCAATCCGGATGACCTCGAGCAAACAAAGAAGCTGCATAGCGGCTTGAAGCACACTATGACGACTCTACTGTCGGAGAAATAACATGACTAAATCGACCATTAAAAAAGTTGCTGAGCGTAACCTGCCTGAGCATCAGGAGATTCCGTTACGTTTCGTGACGGCTGCTAGCCTGTTTGACGGGCATGACGCGTCGATCAATATTATGCGGCGCATATTGCAGTCACTGGGCGTTGAAGTTATTCACCTCGCACACAACCGTTCAGTAGCTGAAGTGGTAACAGCAGCGCTGCAGGAGGATGTTCAAGGCATCGCCATTAGCTCCTACCAGGGCGGGCATGTCGAATACTTCAAATACGTGATTGACATGTTAAAGGAAAATGACGCCAGTCATATTCGTGTATTTGGTGGTGGCGGTGGGGTGATCGTGCCCGATGAGATCGAGCAATTGCACAACTACGGAGTGGAGCGAATTTATTCACCACATGATGGCATGGAATTGGGGCTGGTGGGCATGATTGAGGATATGGTTAATCGCTGCTCGCTGGAGGCACCAAAATCGATCGATCTCGAACGGCTTGATGAAGATTCGGGTGATTACCATAAATTATCCCGGCTGATTACCGCGATAGAGCGTTCCCAGTTACCTAAGGATAAGCTTGCCGAGCTCAAACTTGGAGTGGACAAGTCGACACCGGTGCTGGGCATTACCGGTACCGGCGGTGCAGGAAAATCTTCGCTGACCGATGAGATGATCCGTCGCTTCCGGGTCGATAGCGACGATCAGGCCCGTATTGCCGTGCTTGCCATCGACCCGACCAGGCGTCGCACCGGCGGTGCCTTGCTTGGTGACCGTATTCGGATGAACTCGATTTATGCAGACAATGTTTTCATGCGCTCTATTGCCACCCGCGGTTCGATTGGCGAGGTGCCTGAAAGCTTGAGCGATATCATTGCCGCTGTGCGCCATTTTGATTTTGACCTGGTGATCGTTGAAACACCGGGGATAGGCCAGGGCGATGCCGGTATCGTACCGTACGTTGATGCGTCGATGTACGTGATGACCCCCGAATTCGGTGCCCAGAGCCAGCTTGAAAAAATAGATATGCTGGATTTTGCCGATATCGTGGTCATCAACAAATTTGACCGCAAGGGCGCCGAGGACGCGTTGCGTGATGTAGCCAAGCAGGTGCAGCGCAATCATGATGCCTGGGACAAAGATCCATCTCAGATGAGTGTTTTTGGTTCGATCGCTTCACGGTTTGGTGATGATGGCGTTACGGCCGCCTATCATGGGCTGCTAAATGTGCTGCGTGGCAAGGGATTAAAGGAATGGGAATCCAAGCTGCCTGTGATTGATACGAAAATTCCAAGCAAACGTTCGGTAATTGTGCCGACCAAGCGGCAACGTTACCTGGCCGAAATTTCCGATACAGTGCGCGCTTACCTTGCTGAATCCGACCGGCAGGCCGCAATAGCCGCGGAGCGCCAGGCCTTGCTGGAAACGCAGCGAATGCTCGGCAGCAACAGCGGACAAATCAGTGAACTTGTCGAGCAACGAGATGAAGGGCTCAGCACAGAAAACAAAAACCTGCTGGCCGACTGGGAGAGCACCAAGGAGAATTATAGCGGTGAACAATATATTGAGAACTTGCCCGATGGCACACAACGCGTCACACGATTGAATCGTGAAAGCCTGTCGGGCACGCTGGTACCGCGGGTGGCGGTGCCCCATTATCAGGCCCACGGTGAATTGCTGCGCTGGATGAAGCGCGAGAACCTGCCTGGTTATTTTCCCTACACTGCCGGCGTTTTTCCCTTCAAGCGTGAAGGTGAGGATCCAGCCCGGATGTTCGCCGGTGAAGGGGACCCGAAACGCACCAATTTACGCTTTAAGAAGCTGTCCGAGCACGCTCCTGCATCGCGGTTATCGACCGCCTTTGATTCGGTCACGTTGTATGGCTTTGATCCGGCAACCCGGCCCGATATTTATGGCAAGATTGGTAACTCAGGCGTTTCAGTTGCCACTCTGGACGACATGAAGCAGTTGTTCGACGGATTTGATTTGTGTGATCCGGGCACCTCCGTTTCGATGACCATTAATGGTCCGGCACCGACAATCCTGGCGATGTTTTTAAATACTGCGATCGACCAGCAGGTGGATAGATTTGTTGAGGAAAATGATCGCCAACCGGATGCAGCAGAACATGCCGAGATCAAGGCCCGCACCTTGCGCTCGGTACGCGGCACCGTGCAGGCTGACATTCTGAAAGAAGACCAGGGGCAGAATACCTGCATCTTTTCCACTGAATTCAGTCTGCGGATGATGGGCGATATTCAACAATATTTTATCGATAATGAGATTCGTAATTTTTATTCAGTGTCGATTTCCGGCTACCATATTGCCGAGGCTGGCGCGAACCCGATTTCACAGTTGGCGTTCACCTTGGCCAATGGTTTTACTTTTGTTGAAACGTATCTGGCCCGTGGCATGAAGATCGACGACTTCGCGCCTAACCTGTCGTTCTTTTTCTCCAATGGGATGGATCCGGAGTACACGGTTATCGGGCGTGTAGCTCGACGCATCTGGGCGGTGGCGATGCGCGAGAAATATGGTGCCAATAGCCGTTCGCAGAGACTCAAGTATCACATTCAAACCTCGGGTCGTTCATTGCACGCGCAGGAGATGCAGTTCAACGATATTCGTACCACCCTGCAGGCACTATTGGCTATTAATGATAATTGCAATAGCCTGCATACCAATGCCTATGATGAGGCTATCACTACTCCCACCGAGGAATCGGTGCGTCGAGCGCTGGCTATTCAACTGATAATCAATCGTGAATTCGGCCTGGCAAAGAATGAAAACCCCAACCAGGGCTCGTTTATTATTGATGAGTTAACCGACCTGGTGGAAGAAGCGGTATTGCAGGAATTCGAGCGCATCTCTGACCGTGGCGGCGTGCTGGGTGCAATGGAAACCGGCTATCAGCGCGGACGTATCCAGGAGGAGTCGATGAAATATGAAGTGCAGAAACACGACGGCACACTGCCGATTATCGGTGTGAATACATTTCTCGCAGAGGGGCAGGAAGAAGAGGAATTTACCGTCGAACTGGCGCGGTCTACAGAGGCTGAAAAGCAGAGCCAGATAAACCGACTGAACGATTTTAAGAGTCGCCATGCTGACACATCAGAAGACGCACTGGAGCAGATCAAGGCAACGATCAGTGCCGGTGGAAATGGATTTGAGGCGCTGATGGAAGCGGTACGTCATTGCTCCTTAGGCCAGCTGACTGAGGCTTTTTTCGAAGTTGGCGGACAATATCGCCGTTCCACCTGATGGTGGAAAAACCGCAAGCCGTCGATTCAACGGCAGTCGTCGACAGCTGGCCTATTAAGGAGCTGCGCGAAGACAAGCATTATTATATGGAGAATGGCTTTATGGTGTTCACCAGGGCGTACCATCTGGCCCGCGGCAGCTGCTGTGGCAGCGCCTGTCGGCATTGCCCCTATGATCATCAGAACGTTCCACGCCAGCAAGGCTGATTAAGCGGCGCTCGATTAATGCGAGTCGTTTGCCTGGTGCCGAGCCTGACTGAGACACTGCTTGAGTGCGGCGTTAACGTTGTAGGGCGCACTCGTTTCTGTATTCATCCGGCGGCGCAGGTCAGGTCAATTCCGATAGTTGGTGGCACCAAGGGTGTCGACTGGTCGCGGTGCAATGACCTGAATCCCGACCTGGTGGTTATGGATCGTGAGGAAAATCAAAAGGCGATGGCCGAGGAATGCCCCTGTGCCTGGCATGCGACGCACGTAACTTCAGTAGACAATGTTGGCAGTGAGCTACACCGTCTGGCCGAAGCAGTGTCCAGTGCCCGCCTTGCCAATCATGGCAATGACTGGGATGAGCTGGCGGAACGGCCGCAGAAAACGCTCTCTGCTCCGGCACAACTGCCGGGGCTGATGCAAATAGTCAGCGAACCTGCGGCCAACTATCGCAAATTAGAGTACATTATTTGGCGCAATCCGTGGATGGCGGTTGGTACGGACACGTTTATCCATTCGATGCTGGAAAAACTTGGCGCAGCTGCTTTTTTGAAGCAACACCAACAGCGTTACCCTGTGCTGGATGAAGGCGCAATGACTGATCCAGAAACATTTTATCTGTTTTCTTCGGAACCGTATCCTTTCGGCAAGCATATTTCACAATTGCGTTCGTCAGGATTGCAAGGCGCATTGGTTGATGGTGAATGTTATTCTTGGTTTGGAATTCGGAGTTACCATTTCTTAAAAAATAACATTGAGTCCCCGCAATGAACGAGAAAAACATATCCACCCCAGATTTGTGTGATGAATTCGATGCCCAGGTACGCATCCTGGAGCCGCTGTTCCAAAACTACGGAGGTCGTGCCAGTTTTTACGGCGCTGCTGTCACTATAAAATGCTTTGAAGACAACTCGGTTCTTAAAAAACTTGTGGACACGCCCGGAGAAGGCAGGGTGATTGTGATGGACGGTGGTGGTTCACTGCGTCGCGCAATATTGGGTGATATGTTGGCGGAAAATGCCAGGGACAACGGTTGGGCGGGATTGGTGATTAATGGTTGTATCCGTGATTGCGATCAGATTGCCACGCTTGACTTGGGCGTAAAGGCATTGAATACGCATCCGCGAAAGACTGAAAAAAAGGGTATCGGTGATCTAAATGTGCCGGTCACCTTTGCAGGTCAGACTATCAAGCCGGGTGACTGGGTTTACGCTGATAATAATGGTGTTGTGATCAGTAATACTGAACTCGGAGCTACTTAGTCGTACTGGTAGCGATTCTTTGACGGATTAACTTCGGTTCGTATTCTAAATCAGCTAGAATTCAGCCCGATTTAACTAATGAGCAGTCAACAAGCGGTGTCCAATTATAAAATAGCCATTCTCGCCGGTGACGGCATCGGCCCAGAGATAATGCAGGAAGGCGTTAAGGTCTTAAAGATTGTTGAGGCCAGAAATGAAATCACCTTTGATCTGGTGGAGGCACCTTTTGGTGCTTCGGCGTGGTTTTCCCACGGCAGTTCGTTTCCGGATGAAACCAAACAACTGGTGGATGTTGCGGATGCTGTAGTGAAGGGTCCTATCGGACTTGGTCATGAGGAGTCCAAACAAATTCCAATTGATGAACAGCCGGAACGCGGAGCATTGTTGCCGCTGCGCAAGCGCATGAATACTTACGCCAATTTCCGTCCGGTTTTCCTGCCGAAATCCCTCGCGCACTTTTCACCCCTGAAAGAACAGGTTATCGGCGATGGCATCGACATGATTATGGTGCGTGAATTGGTTGGTGGCCTGTATTTTGGCGACAAGGAAAGCGGTGTCAATGAGCAGGGTTTGCGTTATGTAAGGGAAGTGCTGGAATATGATGAGATCCAGATAAGCAACATTCTCAGACAGGCTTTCAAACTTGCCACAAGTCGCAAAAAAGTTCTGCATAATATTCACAAGAGCAATGTGTTGAAGTCCAGCGTGTTATGGAACGAGGTGCTGGAAGAGATGGCGCCTGAATATCCGGATGTGGAGGTTATCAATATCCTGGTGGATGCGGCGGCCACCGCGCTGTGTTTGAACCCCGCTCAGTTTGATGTGATGGTGATGGAAAATATGTTTGGCGATATTCTCAGCGACCAGGGCGGCGGCATTCTCGGTTCTCTTGGACTGATGCCTTCGGCGTGCCTGGGAGAAAATAGCAAGGCCTATTACGAGCCTTCACACGGCTCAGCAC
>JAHHOC010000367.1 GCA_018677115.1 Arenicella sp.
TGCAGCAAGATATGGTTAAAGCGATCAATATTGATGGGTTTAAGCCGGTTATCGACAGCAGTTTTGCCCTGCATGAGTTGGCCGATGCGTTTCGCCACCAGGAGAGCAGTCGCCACTTCGGAAAAATAGTAGTCGAATACTAGGCTTGGGCCACCTCTCATCGCAGTAATCCCGGCAACAGACTAAAATCGTTTATATTGCCCGGATCCAAGGCTAGCTGACAAACATAGAGCCATGAAAATCTTGATTGCAGGCGGCGGCATTGGTGGATTGACAGCCGCACTGTGCCTGCAGAAATCGGGTCATGATGTTTCAGTGTTTGAGGAGTCCTCGGCATTTGCTGAAATGGGCGCCGGCTTGCAATGTGGTGCCAACGCGCTGCGGGTAATGGATTACCTCGGCCTGCTGGGCAAAATTGAGAAAGTCTCGGTTGCGCCGCAACGCCTTGAATTCCGCGATGGTTTCAGTGGCAAACCCCTCTACACAACGCAACTGGGCGAGGAATACCGCGAACGCTATGGTGTCCCTTATCTGCATGTGCATCGTGCGCACTTACACCGCGTGTTAGAGCAGGCTCTCAGGCACGACAGCGATGGTCAACTGATCATGAATGCTCGCGTAAAGGCCTATCAACAATCCGCGGGTTCTGTTGAAATTAAACTTGCCGATGGCCGCACATTCACCGGCGACTGCCTGATCGGTGCCGACGGCGTCAAATCCAAGCTGCGCCATCAATTATTGGGCGACACCACCCCACATTTCACCGGTAATGTCGCCTGGCGCGGTGTGGTGCCGGCCGATCGCCTGCCGGATGACTTCATGGACACCATTGCCAGCAATTTCATGGGGCCGCGCAAACATATGGTCATCCACTACCTGCATAAACGGCGACAGGTTAATTTTGTCGGCGTGGTGGAGAACAGTGACTGGAGGGAATATTCCTGGGTGAGCAAGGCACCATGGCGCGAGCTCAAGGATGACTACAAAGGGTGGCACCCCACCGTGCAGGCAGTCATTGACGCGGTGGATAAAGAACGTTGTTATCGATGGGCGCTGCACAATCACAGGCCGTTTGAAAACTGGAGTTCTGAACGGGTCACTCTGCTCGGCGATGCGGCGCATTCAACCCTGCCGTATATGGCATCGGGAGCGGCCATGGCGATAGAAGACGCGCGCATACTGCAGCGCGCACTGGACCAGGCTGGCGAGATAACCGCGGGGTTCCAGCTCTACCAGCGTAATCGCTTCGCGCGCACCGCGCGCATCCAGAAACTGTCCACCCGGATGGGCAGTTTGTATCACATTACCAATCCATTGCTGTTAAAGCTGGCATTTAAGTCCCTGCAACTGGTGCCGGGTAAACGCGAGTCGTTTTTACCCGAATACGATGCTAATACGGTCAGGTTGGTTTAAATCTGACTTTGATCGGGATTACAGGCTGGCCTTATCGCAGATCTACACTGAAGCGGCGATACGCTCGACCGTCCAATACATGGCCACGCTACCAATCACATAGCTGCTGGCGATGGCAGTAGCACGTTGCGCAGTGCTGGAGTTCAGGGGCTTAAGCAACCTGAGAAAAATCCAGCCGGCACTCATGACAAAGCCGATAAACACCAGTTGCCCCACCTCAATACCAACATTAAAGCTAAACAGCGCCAGCAGCCTGTCATTCTGCGGTAAGCCAAATTCACTGAGAATATTGGCAAAACCCAGCCCATGTAACAGACCGAATGCGCCAGCCACCGTGGCCGGGTACCGGTAACTCAAGCTCGGCTGTTCATCGCCCTTAGCCAATATGTGTCGCACGATGTCGCAGGCCAGGTAGACAATGCTGAGCGCAATGATGGCCTCCACCGCGCGCGCATTGAGAAAGATCAGGCCAAAGGCATTCAGGCCAAGTGAAAGGGAATGTGCGACCGTAAATGCAGTGATCGTTATCAATAAATCACGCCAGCGCCCTACACAAATGAACAACAGGCAGGCGACGAATAACAGGTGGTCAAATCCGGTCAGCAGGTGTTTAAAGCCGAGCCCTGCATACTGTGTGGAAATGCCAGCGGAAGTCAATTGCGCGGGGATTTGCCACGATGATTGGTGAGCGGCCAGTGCCACGCTGGCAGAATGCGTACCACCCAGTTGCACCGATATCAGAGTTGCCAGTCCCGGGTTCGGGCCAGCGTAATCCAGTGACACTTCAGAACCTTGCAGCGAGCGGCTGCAATTGTAGGCTTGACTGCGTCGGTGGCTTCGATCTGGCAGCCGGCTGACCTGCTCGGATATCTGCCGGCAAAACGGTGCCAGGTTGGCGCCCGGCATGCGGGCTATACGGCTGTCATTAGGGATCCGCGTTTCAACGGTATACAGGAAGCCGCCGTCCTGATTGCCGGCAGATTGGGTAATTCTCACCGTCAGCGGTTGAAATTCGTCCGCCTGCGCCGGCAGTGCCAGCGCCAGCAGGCAGGCAATCAGCAGCTGTAGTTTCATTGCGGAGCCAGCTCGACCTGGTATTGTTGAACCAGTTGATCCACTTGCGCTTGTTGGGCAGCCGCGAACAATGAACGCTGCAAATCTTCGGTAACCTGTTGTTTAATCACCGCCAGCTGCGGAATAATCGCCGGCTGCCGGCCACTGATCTGCAGCAGGTGTTGGCCATAGGCAGAAGCGACCGGGCCTTGCCACACATCGGTCTTTGCCTCCAGCTTAAAAACCTCGGTAGCGAACTCACGGCCAAAGTGGCGGGCAATCTGGGCCGCTGATTTCCTGACGTAATTACGGTGATAAGGGAAGTGATCACTGACCGGTAGGTTGTTGATGCCCGAGTCACCTGACATCTCCTGCAGCGCTTGCAGAGCCCGCTGTTGCGCAGTGGGTTGGGCAGGAGTTTGCTTGAAGAAGATATGCGTGAAAGTGATGTTGGCGGGTATTTCATAGTCGGCCAGGTGTTCCTTGTAGTAGGCCTCCACCTGCTGTGGGCTGACTTCTGCACTTGGCTGGCCGAGACCCTGCAGGAAATATCTTAATTTCTGAATCATTCGCCGCCGCAACACCTCATCATTCTGATCCAGGCCGAGGCTTTTGGCTTCGCGGTATAAGACTTCCTGCTCAGTATACTGCCTGACCAGGTTGCTATGCTGCTGCTCACTGAGTGCTGCCAGCTTGGTCCTGTAGAGATCGGCATCAAACACCTGGTCGCGCTTTTGCATAAAGGTAACCAGGTCTTCCTGGTTGATCACTATGGTTCGGTTATTGAAAGCCGGGCTTGCCGGCGACCAGAAATCGACCGCCAGATAAGCGATTACTGCGAGTATGGCAAAGTGTACAAATGGCTCACGTATTATTTTTGCAAGCATGGCTTAGTATTCGCTTGAGGATAAAACCTGTCGCTTTGTGGTGGTTGATGCAGGAAATGACACCGCGCTATATGATGGCGCATTTTAAACGCGGGTTCAGTGGCTGCTGATTTTATCACCTGCGGGGAGATCACTACAAATTAGCATCAGCAAGGTAACGCAGATGCGTGGACAGGCGAAGGCCGCCAGCGATCCTGATGCCGATGCCTTAACAACCTCATGGTGGGCAACATAAATACCGAACATGCCCTATATTGCTTTACACTAACCATCACAACAAAGGTGCATAAGCGCCCAACCATGCATAGAATGGGCGCAAACCTCTAATTTGCAGGGCCATTGTTGTTTCTGCGGAAAATGCAAAATAATGCAATAAATCAATAAGTTAAAGAATGATCAACGAAAAAAAATTCTATATAAATGGTGCCTGGGTTGATCCGCAGGTCGACAAAGACTTTGACTTGATCAATCCATCCACGGAACAGGTATGTGCGACGATATCGATCGGAGGGCAGGCTGATACGGACGCCGCAGTGGCAGCGGCCAAAGCTGCGCTTGCGGGATGGTCGGCGACCGGCAAGCAAGAAAAATTAGGCTATCTGGAAAGCTTGCTTGAAGCGTATTCCACTCGCGCTGCCGAGCTGGCCGAAGCGATGTCGATTGAAATGGGTGCGCCGATAACCATGGCCGCGACCGCGCAGGTCGAATCCGGCAGGGAGCACATTGCCAGCACCATAGAGGCATTCAGGGGGTTTAAATTCGAGCACCCGCTGGATGATGTTAATCCGGACTACGGTATTGTTCATGAGCCTATCGGTGTGGCGGCCCTGATCACACCCTGGAACTGGCCGATGAACCAGGTAACCCTCAAAGTGGTACCGGCCGCGGCGGCGGGTTGCACTATGATTCTTAAACCTTCCGAAATCGCACCATTGTCTTCCTTGTTGTTCACTGAAATTATGCATGAAGCGGGTTTTCCGCCGGGTGTGTTCAACATGGTCAATGGCGATGGTGCCGGGGTCGGCACCCAGCTGTCTGCACACCCCGATGTGGATATGGTGTCTTTTACCGGTTCCACCCGCGCGGGCAGGGCAATCAGCAAAAATGCTGCCGACACCATTAAACGGGTGGCATTGGAACTGGGTGGCAAGGGTGCCAATATTATTTTTGCCGACGCCGACGAGGCTGCTGTTGAGCGTGGTGTGCTGGAATGTTTCTACAACAGCGGACAATCTTGCAATGCGCCTACGCGCATGATGGTGGA
>JAHHOC010000376.1 GCA_018677115.1 Arenicella sp.
GTGCTGACGCTGTGTTCACGGGCTGGAATAGATTGCATGGAGACTAACTTCTCATTGTCTGATGTGTACAGTGCAGACGAGGCGTTTGTCACCGGCACCTTTGCCGGACTGGTGCCGGTGAACAGTGTCGACGGCCGGCAAATTGGTAATGCGTCTGCGCAGCAGGACGACAAGCGGGGTCCCATGGTCAAGCGGTTACAAAAACTGTACGCGACCATGCTTGATCAGGAATGCGCCGGTGACTGAATCCGCTGTGACCCGCATCGCCATGTGGTCGGGCCCCAGAAACATTTCCACCGCGATGATGCGCGCATGGGAAAACCGCGCCGACACCTGCGTGGTCGATGAGCCTTTCTATGCCTGCTACCTCACTGCCACCGGGATTAAACATCCGATGCAGGATGAAGTGCTGGCCAGCCAGTCATCCGATTGGAATGAGGTCATCGCAGATCAATTGCGTTGTCAGCTCCCTGCTGGCATTGCCATTCAGTACCAAAAACACATGACACAGCACATGGTAATTGAAATCGATTCGCAATGGTTTGCCTCAGTCAAGCATGCCTTCCTGATCAGGCACCCTGCTGAAGTCGTTGCATCTTACGGTGCCAAACGCGGATCTGTCACCGCCGCGGATATCGGTTTTGCACAACAGCACCAGCTGTACAACCAGGCGCAAAAGTTAAGTAAAGACCAGGTTCCCATTGTCGACGCCAAAGACGTGCTCAGCGACCCGGCCACTTGCCTGCAAAATCTGTGCGCACACCTGAATGTGCCATTTGATGTGAATATGCTTAGCTGGCCCGCCGGCCCTCGCGAAAGCGATGGAGTGTGGGCGGCACATTGGTATAACAAGGTAGAGCAGTCGACCGGCTTCGCAACCTATCATTCAAAGGACATCGAGTTAAGCCTCGAGGAACAACAGGTTGTGGAACAATGCCTGCCATTCTACGAGAACATGTATGAACGCAGGATTATGCTGAATTAATTTAAGTGTCGGCCAGCTCCCGCTCCTGGCGGTCCTTCTGGCGAATTCTCATAACCGCTAACCTGGCATCGACACCGCCCATCATCTGACTGAAACGATCCTGTTCCGCCATTACTAAAAAAATCGGCTCGAGCCTTGCCTCCCATATCTGCACCCAGCCGGTATCAATCGCGCCCTGCAGAAAATCGAAAGCCTCATTAAGGTTATCGCGCAATGCGTTTACCCGCGCCATATTGTAGTAATAGATCGATTTATTGGCCGTCCTCTGCGCCACGTTTAGAAGATATTGCTCGAATTCCACCATCAAATCATCGGCTTTAGCCCGCTGGCCATTTTGTCGATAACTTTGCGCCAGATGAGCCGCAGCATCACCTCCAGATATCTGAAAGAAAAATTTGTTATTTTTTTCACCCAGGTCCCGCAACTGCTCAAAAGCGCTGATTGCAGCGGGATAATCTTGCTGATAGTAGGCAATTTCCCCTGTAGTAAACAAATGTAATTTGTCTTCCGATGGGCCGAATTTTATTTGCTGCATCGTGTCAATTGCTTTTGCCGGTTCGCCCTGCACGGCATAGTATCGCGCCTTTAAGAACATACTTTCACTGTTACTCATTATCGCAGGATTATCTTCCACATAATCAAACCAAGTCAGCGTCGCGGAATGGCTCTCCATGTCCATATTTGCGATCAGAAGGCCCTGTACAGCATTCTTGTTTAGAGGATCTACGTTCAATGCTCTTTCATACATGTCGATCGCCTCATCCAGTCGACCGCTTTTGCTCAGAATGTTACCAACCAATAAATAGGCGCCCGGGTAATAGGGGTCGTTGGCGACAATCTTCGAAAACCATTCCATGGCCTTCTCTTCTGCACCGAGCTGGTAATGTCCCCACGCTACATTAAACGCAGCAACCGGGGATTTAGGATCTAGCTGAAACGCTTTCTCAAACAGCTTATGAGCTGCATCCAATTCACCACGATTCTGCATTAACGTGCCATACCACATGTAGGCCATTGCATAGTTTGGATTCAGTTCTATCGCACGCTTGTATGCCGCTTCAGCTTTTTCGCTTTCGTGTGATTGGTTGTACAGCAAACCCTGTGATGCGTGCGCTGCTCCGAGCCGATCATTAAGCTGGAACGCTGTATCAAGTGCACTCTGTGCGGTACTGGCAGCCACTTCCTGGGGCATACTCCCATACAAAGCCAGCAGCGTATTGGCATCAGCAATACCAACGTATGCCCTCGCATAGCCCGGATCTTTGGCAACAGCTGTTTCAAAGTGCTGCAAGGCTTTTTCCAATGAGGGCACCGTTCTATGGCCCATTTCCTTTTGACCCTTACCATATTCAACCATCGCGTCGACGCTGCCGGTGCCAACAGAGATTTCTGCTTTGGGGATATCACCCAACAGGGTAACCTTTAACTTATCTGCTACCGCGCTGGCAATTTCATCCTGAATCTGGAAGATATCGCGATACTCTCGATCATAAGTCTCAGACCACATATGTGCGCCAGTGCTGACCTCAATAAGCTGTGCGGTAACACGAATTCGATTGGAAACATCATTTTTACGGATGCTGCCTTCAAGCACCGTGTCGACACCCAGCTCTGTGCCGATCTCATTGATGGTTTTATTACTCACACCCTTGTACGAAAAAGACGAGGTGCGGGCCGCGACGCGCAATTCAGGCATGCGGGCCAATAAATTGAGCAGTTCTTCTACCATGCCGTCGACAAAAAATTCATCCTCGGTATCCTGGCTCAAGACATCGAACGGCAGAACGGCTATGGACTCCCTGGGGTCACTGCCAATGAAACTGAGTGGTTGCAGGGCAGACCCTGTGACCGGGTCCGCCGCGATTTCTATTTCTGCCTCTGGTTTGTCGACTAGCAGTTGAATGGCCAGGGTAAGCAGGGACGCCAGCACCAGGGAGCCAGCAACAGTCACAAAAGCGCGTAAATTTACTTTGAATCCGCTACTTTTGAGAGCATCATCTGCGGCTCCGGAATCCGCTCGCTCCAACCCCCTGGAGGTGAAATTAATCAGCCAGGCGAATATAAGGCTGATCGGAAATCCTATAATAAAGACCTTCAGAAGCAAGGTCAGCACGCTGTCAGGCAGACCCAGGGCGGGCACCGCGAGATCCGCAATCTGTATCAGGGGCCACGCCGCCACTACATAGATGGTTGCGACCTTAAATATCTGTCGTTGCCTTAGCTGAGCTAAAAAATTTTCCACTTCGCGTCTCGTTATCAAGAATTGATTTTATTGTATGGCAAAATCTTCGCTACTTTACACCGAAGCATCACCTTATTCATTTATAAATTGAAGAATACAAATTAAACTGCGTTCACTATCAATAATGCCGCCATTGGTATTTAACTTTGTACGGGCATTTTTCTGTATATAAAGACTGAAGCACATTTAGTATCCGCCTCCGTGGGGCGGTGGAACTGGTTTTTTTGTGCTCGGCGCAGGCTGCTTAGCCGCTGGCTGCTGCGCCGGTTGTCGTGTGGGTTGCTGCATAGGCGGGCCCTGCCCCGGCTCAGACGCCTGCGGTTGATCCTGTGGTCCATTCGCGACTTCCATATCTATGGCGTAGGCATCAGTAAGCACACGGATTTTGCCCTCGATGACTCCGACAAAGCTATCTTTCAAATACAGTCCCAGATCCTCCGGGTTTATTCGTCGGCGCCGGTCGCCGCCGCGATCCAAATATTCTAACTTCCCTGCCCTCAGG
>JAHHOC010000401.1 GCA_018677115.1 Arenicella sp.
GTTGGACGACAGGTCGATTCTGTTCGTGGATTTTCAGGCTCCGGAGGAAGTTTACGGGGTGATCGAAGTGGGCGCGGCAATCGATATTGCGCCGTTTGCGGATGCCGGCACCATATATCAAGCTAAGGTGCGCAAGATTGACAGTCGCATCGATCAAGCCAGTCGTAGTTTTACTGTGCGAGCTGAAATTGACAATGCCGCAGACCGACTCCGACCCGGCATGAGCTTTAAAATTGATTTTCAATTGCCCGGTCGGGCATATCCGGTAGTGCCGGAAGCTGCGATTATTTGGGGAGGCGATGGCGCCTATATCTGGTTGGTGGAAAATGGTGTGGCCAAGCGACTGTCGGTTACTATAGTTGGTCGTCAGGACGGACAGGTTCTGGTGAGAGCGCCAATAAATGAAGGTAGCATTGTTATCGCTGAGGGAGTGCAAAAGGTCCGCGAAGGAACTGCTGTGGAAATTTCCCGGCTGTATGCTGATCCCGCAAAAAACACTCGAGCGGGATCTACATCTACGCCTACTGTTGAAATACCTGCAGCATTGCCGGTCACCGAGCCGGTGGCTGACCGGCCATGAACCAATTCCGCACCGGACTTCCTGAACTCGCGATCAGGAGACCGCTGCTTGTCCTGGTACTCAATTTACTGATCGTTATTGCTGGATTGGCTGCCTATCTGGGAATTGACGTCCGCGAGTTGCCAGACATCGATCGACCCATTGTTTCGGTCAGGGCAAACTTGCCCGGTGGAGCCCCGGAGACCATCGATGCCGAAGTAACCAGCGTTCTCGAAAGCGCCGTGGCACGCGTTTCAGGCCTTAAGGAAATCAGCTCAGCCAGTGAGGAGAACAACTCCAGAATAAGGCTGGAGTTCGATGCCGGGACTGATCTTGATGTGGCTTCCGCGGATGTCAGGGAAGCAGTTAATCGCGTTCTGCGCCAGCTCCCTGACCGCGTCGAAAATGTGTTTGTGATTAAAGCTGATGGTGATGCTTCAGCGATTATGCGGCTGGCGATCGTCAGCGACGTGTATCGTGAAGAGGAGCTTACGCAGATTATTGAGACGGATATCGCACCTGAAATAATGACCATCGAGGGAGTCGTTGCGTTGCAGGAGTTTGGCACTCGTGAGCGACAGATGCGCGTTGTTGTCGATCCCCTGCGCCTGAGTCGCTTTAGCCTGACTATCGGCGATGTTGATCGTGCCTTATTGCAGGCCCCATTCGATGTTCCGGTGGGTAGCTTTCGATCCTCTGATCAGGAGTTGGTAGTTCGAGCTGAGGCCACGGCAGCTACTGCTGAGTTGATCAAAAAAGTGACGATTGCCGGAACTACCACGATTGGGGATATTGCCGATGTGACGCTGGCCCCGGCCGACGCCAGTAATCTGTTGCGGCTTGATGGCAAGCCGGTAATTGGTCTTGGTATTGTCAGACAGGCCCAGTCAAACACCATCAGCATCTCCAATGCGGTGCAGGCGAAGGTGCGTCAACTGAATGACCGCTTTGACGATTTGCAAATCATCATTTCTTCAGACGATGCTGTGTTCATTCGCAATTCTGTGCGCGAGGTCATGACCACGCTGATCTTCACAATCGGAATTGTAATTATTACTATGTGGTTGTTTCTCGGTTCCTGGAAGGCCACGCTGGTACCAGTAACGGTCATCCCCGTCGCTCTGGTCGGCACCCTGGCCGGCATCTGGGCATTTGGTTTTTCAATCAACCTCCTGACTATGCTGGCGCTGGTTTTAGCCACGGGCTTGATTGTGGATGATGCAATTGTGGTGCTAGAAAATATTCAGCGCCAGCAGTCTTTGGGATTAAAGCGTCGTCCTGCTGCTGCCTTCGGCGCGCGGCAGGTATTTTTTGCAGTAATCGCCACCACAGCGGTGTTAGTCGCCGTATTTATTCCCATATCATTCCTGCCGTCGGACATTGGGCGCTTGTTCCGCGAATTCGGATTTGTATTGGCGTTTTCAGTCATTATTTCATCGTTTGTAGCCCTGTCATTGGTGCCGGCTATAGCGGCCAGACTGAATTTTTCTGATTCCGGCAATGGAATCGAGGCGTTGAACCGCTTTGGCAGAAAACTCAATTCAGTCTATCAGGGCTCTTTGACTCGGTGCCTGGATCATCCAAAGTTGGTCGGCATGGTATGTCTGCTGCTGCTGGCGGGCGCGGCAGGTGTTTTTACTCAGGTGGATCAGCAACTGGTACCTGATGAAGATCGCGGTCGCATATCGATATTTTCGACCGGTCCGGATGGTGTTGGCTTGGCTTACATGGAACGGCAGGCGGATCAAATCGACGCCGTGCTTCAACCCTATCTGGATAGTGGTGAAATCGAATCCGTTTTCACTGTCGTCGGTCGTTATGACCCAAACAGAATCGGCATTTCTGCCAGGCTCGCGCCCTGGGATCAGCGCCAACGTTCTCAACAGGAAATCATCAGCGAACTGCGGGAGCCTTTGTCGCGCATTCCCGGCTCGCGGATATCGGCCTTCAGCCGTGGCAGCCTGAGCTCTGGCCGTGGTGGCCGCGAGGGCCTTGAAGTCGCGTTAACCGGCGCAGACTACAATACGATCTACGCAGTGGCACGGAACCTGGCGGAAAAAATTGATACTGAGTCTGAGATATTGTCCAATCCGGAAATATCTTATCAACCGACGCAACCGCAACTTTCAATCCAAATAGATCGCAAGCGGGCCGCCGACCTTGATATTCCGCTCAACGAACTATCACTGACACTGCGCGCCATGGTGGGTGGCGAAGACGTAGTAGACCTAAATGTACGCGACCAATCAATACCGATTATTTTGGAAGCGGAAACCACGGCTATCCAGTCTCCCTCTGACCTGCGCAATCTGTTTGTGCGTTCCAATAACGGCTCGCTGGTTCCAGTTTCCAGCCTTGCCACGATCGTAGAAGAGGGGATTGCTGCGGAACTTGATCGCTTTGGACAACGTCGCGCAATACAAGTGCAGTCGGACGTCGCCAGCGGCATAGCCCTGGCTGACGCGATTGCCGAAATTGAATCGCTAGCCGATGCGGTACTGTCAGATGACGTTAACATGATCTTGCAGGGTGAGGCTGAAACTCTGGAGGAGTCTTCAAAAGAGCTATTAATTACCTATGCCTTTGCCATTCTGATTGTTTTCTTGGTGCTGGTGGCGCAGTTCGAGAGCTTTAGTAGTCCCGTGGTGGTGATGTTGGTGGTTCCTTTGGGGCTTGCAGCCGCGATATTTGCGGTATTTTTGACCGGCGGATCACTTAATATTTATTCGCAAATCGGCTTTATCTTACTGATTGGGCTCATGGCAAAAAACGGTATCTTGCTGGTCGAGTTTGCTGATCAATTGCGCCGCGAAGGGCAGTCGATCCGAGAAGCGGTTTTTGGTGCAGCAGTTACCCGCTTTCGACCCATCTTAATGACCGTTATTTCCACCGTTTTTGGGGCCTTGCCGCTGGTGCTGGCGAGTGGCGCAGGATCCGAGGCGCGTGTCGCCATTGGATGGGTGGTGTTTGGTGGTCTGGGTCTTGCCGCAGCTTTTAATTTATTCCTGACCCCTGTCCTCTACCTGGGTTTAGCCCGCTATGCCCATGTAGACAAGCACAGCGAAACAACACTCTCAGCGGAAATGGACGCAGCGGAAAACCTATTGGCTTCAAAGGGCCAATAACGCCTATCCAGCAGCTTTTACCGTCGGTGGCGCTATCAATACGGTCGATTGGTTGCTCGCGACCGATGGCCTTCTGATGCCTATCACAACAATCTATGGTAACAATCTAATAATTCAATTGGAGCTATCTATGTGGTTTGCCTATCATTGAGTAATGACCTAAGCATAGGTAAACCTTTGGAGGAATTAGAAATGAAAACGAACTTAATAAAACCGCTAACTGCGGCTGCATTGGCCTTGGTTATGTTGGCTCAACCGGCGATGGCTTCAGGTGAAGCCAAATCCAATCAATTTTGGTGGCCCGAGCAGCTAAACTTGAGCCCGCTGCGCACACAGGATGTTGCATCAAATCCTTACGGTGCGGATTTCAATTACGCAGCAGAATTTAAAACTTTGGATCTTGCCGAAGTGAAGGCCGATATCGAGCAGACGCTGACCGCATCACAAGACTGGTGGCCAGCCGATTTCGGGCACTACGGACCCTTTATGATCCGCATGGCCTGGCACTCTGCAGGTACTTATCGCGTGGGTGATGGCCGTGGTGGCGCAGGTGGCGGACAGCAGCGTTTTGACCCCTTGAACAGTTGGCCTGATAACGCCAATCTGGATAAAGCCCGTCGCTTGTTATGGCCGGTTAAGAAAAAATATGGCCGTAAATTGTCATGGGCTGACCTGATGATACTGGCTGGCAATGTGGCGCTAGAATCTATGGGCTTTGAAACCTTTGGCTTTGCAGGTGGTCGCAAAGATGATTGGGAGCCGGACATGGTTTACTGGGGCCCGGAAACAAAATTCCTCGACGATGAACGCCGCACTAAAGATGGCAAGTTAGAAGGTAACCTGGGCGCCATACAAATGGGCCTGATTTACGTCAACCCGGAAGGCCCGGGCGGCAACCACGATCCGATTTCAGCTGCGGCCGACATGCGGCTTTCGTTTGGCCTGATGGCAATGAACGACGAAGAAATAGTAGCCTTGGTTGCCGGTGGCCACACACTGGGTAAAGCCCACGGGGCGAAAAACCCGAAAGATTGCACCGGGCCGGAACCGGCGGCCGCTGCGATTGAGGAACAGGGTATTGGATGGACTAACAGTTGCGGCAAAGGCAACGCCGAAGACACTACCACCAGTGGTCTGGAAGGGGCGTGGACCTCTACCCCGACCGCGTGGTCCATTCTCTACCTCGACAATCTGTTCAGGTTTGAATGGGAAAAGGTGAAAAGTCCGGCAGGTGCAACGCAGTGGATCCCAACCGATCCAAGTGCAGCCAGCCTGGTGCCAGATGCGCATGATCCGACAAAGCGCCATGCGCCGATTATGTTCACCACCGATATGGCACTTAAAAAAGACCCTGGCTTCCGGGCAATTTCCGAACGTTTCCTGAAAAATCCCAAAGAGTTCGATCTGGCCTTTGCTAAAGCCTGGTTCAAGCTAACCCATCGGGATATGGGACCACGGGCGCGTTACGTGGGGCCAGAAATTCCTGCTGAGACATTACTCTGGCAAGACCCGTTGCCGGCTGTGGATCACAAGCTGATTAGCGATCGAGATGTGGCCAAATTGAAAAAGAAAATTCTCGGTAGTGGTCTCTCAAACGCTGACCTGGTCAAAACTGCCTGGGCTTCGGCAGCTTCTTATCGCGCGACTGATATGAGAGGTGGCGCAAACGGTGCCCGGGTTCGGCTGGCTCCGCAAAAAGATTGGCCGGTAAACGATCCAGCAGATCTGGCCAAGGCGTTGAGTGTTCTTGAAAAGGTTCAAAGCGAGTTCAATGATTCGCTTGGAGGCGGTAAACAGGTCTCACTCGCTGATGTGATTGTCCTGGGTGGCTCCGCCGCAGTTGAACAGGCAGCCAAGGCGGCTGGTTTTTCTGTCGAGGTGCCTTTCTCAGCCGGTCGCAGTGATGCAACGCAGGATCAGACGGATATGAAGTCGTTTGCTGTGCTCGAGCCCAAGGCGGATGCTTTCCGTAACTACTACAGCGCGGATAGCTACTTTGCCCCTGCTGAAGCCATGGTTGATCGTGCCAGTCTGCTGGACCTGACGGTGCCGGAGATGACAGCGCTGGTCGGAGGTATGCGGGTGCTGGGCGCTAATGCCGGAGGCGCGCAGCATGGTGTATTTACCGATAAGCCAGGCACATTAAGCAACGACTTCTTCGGTAATCTCCTTGATATGTCTACCAAATGGAGCAAATCAGCAGAAGATGGCATCTATGAAGGGCGTGACCGTGACAGCGGAGAGTTGAAGTGGACCGCCACAACGGTTGACCTGATTTTCGGCTCCAACTCCGAGCTCCGTGCCATTGCCGAAGCCTATGCGGCGGACGATGGCGGGGAAAAGTTTGTCAATGACTTCGTTGCCGTTTGGGCCAAAGTCATGAACGCAGACCGCTTTGATATTTGAGCGATAAAACAAAAGGGGCGGGGCTGAATGATTCGGCTCCGCCCTTTTTTATTGCCCTGTAATCGCGCGCCGCAGACGCGATAATCACTCTTCCTGATCGGTATTGCTCTCGCTTACAAATAATATTGCATATGTTATGCTATTATATTGAAAACCAAATTTGACGTGTCAGCGCCCATGATCCAGAGAGGCGGATTGTTATGAGTGACCAGAATGAACTTAAGGTGGTAGATGGGCGGCGATTGCGCAGTGAGCGATGTAAGAAAACCATTCTGGATGCCTGTGAACAGCTATTAGGTGAGGGACACCTGGTACCGACGGCACAGATGATTTCAGATAAGGCGGGCGTGCCTATCCGCACTTTCTTCCGCCATTATCCGGATATGGAATCGCTGTTTTATGCGGTGGATGAATCGCTCAAACCAAAATATGAGCGCATCTTCGAGGAGACAGTCTCAGCAGGAACGCTGTCGGAGAGAATTGAAAGTGCGGTAGAAGTGCATGCCAGGAGCTTTGAAGAAAACAAAGCGTTGTTAAAAAGCACCCAGGCCCAGCTCTGGCGCTACCAGGCGATACAAGACAACTATGCCAGGGTAAACCGTGGTTTGCGCAAGGACCTGGATAAACGCATCCCGGAACTCAAGGAAATTGACCGCGATGCACGTGAGATCATTGATGGCCTAGCGTCAATCGAGATGTGGGTGCGCTTACGCGACCACCAGAAACTTTCCAAGGCCAGAAGCACTCGCATCATCCAACAATCCATCGAGTTGATTTTACGAAACGGCCTTTGAATCAGGCAGTGTACTTTTCCGGATCGGGATATGGCTGAGCAATTTAAAGAACAGGGCGGTGCCGCCACCATG
>JAHHOC010000418.1 GCA_018677115.1 Arenicella sp.
GGCAGAGGTGGCGCGAGTATACAGAGTGAAAACTGCGAATACTATTCAATATGAGGGATTATCGGCCATCAGTAAGCCGGGTTTACTGAATATCTACAATTGTGCCGTTTGAACCATGAGCACGCTATGATGGTGCTCGAATAAGATCAGGATTTTGGGGGTCTGCGAACTGTTTTCTTGGTGCGCACATAAATTGCTTTAGAGCGGCCATTACCAATGGGGCGCTGTTCTATCTCGAACAACTTGGTTGCCTTGACCAGCTCACCCAGTTTTTCATAACCATAGTTTCTCGGATCGAACTCTGAAGACTGATTCGCCATATGACTGCCAACCGGTCCCAGCTGTGCCCAGCCGCTTTCATCTGACGAGGCGTCGACCGCTTTGCGTAATGCCTGCACCAGTTTTGTATCCTGTTTCAGTTCATTGGTGCTTTTCTTAACCAGACCCTGACTGTCATCAGTGGTGGCACGCAATACTTCGGTATAAATAAACTTGTCGCAGGCGGCGACAAAGGGAGACGGTGTCTTTTTTTCACCAAACCCATATACTGACAAACCTCCCTCTCTGATGCGGGATGCCAGTTTAGTAAAATCGCTATCGCTGGATACAATGCAAAACCCATCGAAAGCCTGGCTGTATAGCAAGTCCATGGCGTCAATAATCATCGCGCTATCGGTGGCATTTTTACCCTTGGTATAGGCAAACTGCTGCATCGGCTGAATTGAATGATCCAGCAGCACCTCTTTCCAGCCTTTGAGACCGGGAGACGTCCAATCACCATATATGCGCTTGACGCTGGCGACGCCATAGTTGGCAATTTCAGCCAGCAAAGCATCAACAATACTCGGCTGAGCATTGTCGGCGTCGATCAAGACGGCTAATTTATTATTTGGATCCACGCGCTCATTAGACACGAGCCATGACGACAGTGCAACCGCAGCACTATTGCATTTGCATCAGAAATTTCTGTCCCTCGAATACGATAACATCCCCAACAACTATTTTGCGCCGCTTGCGCGTCTCCACTTCGTCGTTAACCTCAACCAGGCCGCTGGCAATTAGTGTCTTTGCTTCGCCGCCGCTGGCTGCGAGGCCTTCAAATTTAAGTATTTTGAACAACTCCACGGGTTGACGCCGGAGATAAATGGTTTGCATGGGCGGCTAGGTCAGGAAGTGCTGCTTTAGCCAGGTCGAACTGAGCATGCCAAATATCATTGCAGCTACGAAAACAAACGAATCCAGCCGCAGGTATGCCAGGGATGCCACCGCCGGTCCTGGACAATATCCATACATGCCCCAACCCAAGCCAAAAAGAATCGCACCATACAACAGCGGCCGGTCGATCACTGCGTTTGTCGGCAAATGAAACTCGGTACTCAAGCGGGGGGCCGGTTGACGAAGAACATAACGATATCCGATAGCAGTAACCAGCACTGCCGACCCCATCACGAAGGCAAGACTGGCATCCCAGTCCCCGAAAACATCCAGGAAACCCAGCACCTTATGGGTATTTGTCATGCCGGAAACGCTGAGGCCCAAACCGAATAATATGCCACAGGCGAGTGCAGTTAGCTTAATCATGTGACCACCGGTAATAAGTGACGCAAGGCAAACACGGTAGCAAAACCGGCAAACATAAACGTCAGCGTGGCAAATATTGAACGCGGTGAAAAGCGGCTTATTCCGCATACACCATGACCACTGGTACATCCGGAACCCAGATTGGTGCCAAAACCAACTACCCAGCCGGCGACGATTGCAACCAACAGGTTATGCTCGCTGACAGGGGGCAATGGCAAGCCAAAAGCCCGATGTGCGAGAAACGCTCCACTCACCATGCCAAGCACGAATAGCATTTGCCAGGACAGTATCCCTGCTGTGCGATTCATGGCCTGTGAAAGACCTGTCCAGAAAATACCGCTGATGCCGGTTACCCTTCCCAACAAGGCCATCATCAGCACCGCTGCCGCACCAATGGCAAGCCCACCGAGCGTTGCTAAACTGAAATCGTGCACTACGTCATTCTGCTAGTGTTCATCAACTGGCTGCGGTAGTTCGCCACAAGCCTGATTGGCCGATACCGCAACATCCATCATTTTCGGATCGGGAAGGTTTAAATTATCCATATGTTCGACAAACTGATTAATATCATCGATGTTAATACGCGGATTGTTTGCCCGCTCTTCGCCGATGGTTGAGGCGTTTCGGCCATTATAATCGTGCCCGGGATAAACCACAGTGTCATCGGACAATTGCAAAAGTCGTCGCAGGCTGTGATACAGCGACTCAGCATTGCCATTCTGGAAATCGGTTCGGCCGGTGCCACGGATCAGGAGAGTGTCGCCACTGAAAAGATAGTCGCCCGAATCACCCTCGACCAGAAAACAATAGGATTCGAGGGTGTGCCCGGGAGTATGCAGGCAGACGATTGGGATTCCGCCTACCGATAACGTATCACCATCTGAAAAGTTTTTGGTCGCGCAACTCACCTGTGCCTCAACGCCCATCATAGTGGCACAACCGGTGATCTCCCTTAATTTGCCGAGCGCGGTAATATGATCCGCATGGACATGTGTATCCACAGCCAAAACCAGGGTTAAGTTCAGTTCCGCCAAGAGTGTGGTGTAACGGTCGACCAAATCCAGTACCGGGTCGATCAGGCAGGCCTCACCGGTATTTTCATCCGCCAGCAAATAGGTATAGGTATAGGAAGTGTAATCTAGCAATTGGCGAATCAGCATTTTGAACTCTGGCACTGGCAGTGAAAAACAATAATACCAGCTTGTCAGCGGTCATTGAAACATGTCTCGATCGGGCAACCCACCCTTGGCAGGCGAATCTCCGGATGTTGGTTTTGGTCTGCCGTGGTTAACAGAGCAGATATTTATTCCAGCAACTGCACAGACCTCTTATACTTAACGGCCTTGCAATCAAGTGGTCGGGGTTTCAACCGGCGTGTTTAAATTTGCCAGAACAGCAATTCTACTGGTGATCCTGCTATCAGTGTGGGCCACCGTCAACCTGCAGCGCAACGTGGCGCGCGACTGGAAAGGCACACTGGATATCGCGATTGTGCCGCTTATTGCCGATCAGCAGGCCGGCACAAGGCGCTTTGTGGCTGGCCTGAAAGATCGTGATTTTGCAGAAATTGCCCGGTATCTGACCGCACAGGGCCAACGCTACGGTAGAGATCTGAATCACGCTTTCAAGCTCTCACTGAAACCGTCAACAAACCGCTTGCCGCCAGTTCCCCCTGAACACCGCGACAGAAAGTTTCAAATTGCCCTGTGGTCGTTGAAGTTGCGCTGGTGGGCGTGGCGCAACCGCCCCGATGATCACCACAATTCTCAGATACGCATCTATGTCCTGTACCAGAGCCCCAGTGAAGACATGCGCCTGCAACACTCGTTAGGGCTGCAGAATGGCCTGATAGGTATTATCCAGGCGCGTGCCTATGACTCGCAACAATCGCTGCACAAAGTTGTAATAACGCATGAACTACTGCATATATTAGGTGCCAGCGACAAATACGATCTGTACACTGGCCAGCCAATCTACCCGGACGGTTATGCATCTCCGGATGCCACGCCACTGCTGCCACAACGAACAGCGGAAATCATGGGCCGTGCCGTGCCGCTGACGGAAAATAGTCATCGGGTGGCGGTGTTTCTGCGCGACACCCTGATCGGCGACAAAACGGCGAGAGAAATAGGCTGGTTATAACCAATAAAATGCAACCTTTTCGCCGCATAATGCGTCAAATTATTACCAGTACTGAAAAAGCGGCGTG
Organism: Arenicella sp.; assembly: GCA_018677115.1. Classification (GTDB taxonomy): domain Bacteria; phylum Pseudomonadota; class Gammaproteobacteria; order Arenicellales; family Arenicellaceae; genus Arenicella. Next base: position 3,791 of record JAHHOC010000418.1, read on the forward strand.
AAGAGCGTGTCAGGCAATAATGAAGCTGAGTTAATTGAACTCGCAAAATCTGGGGATTTGAAGGCCTATGAGCAACTTTACCGGAAACATGTCGGCAAAATACACGCGCTGTGCCTGCGCCTAACCGGGCAAACCGAACTCGCTGAAGACATGACGCAGGAATCATTTATCCGGGCCTGGCAGAAGCTGGGTAGTTTTCGCGGTGACAGCGCCTTCAGTAGCTGGTTGTACCGCTTGAGCAGCAATGTGGCGATCGGTTATCTTCGGCAGCAAAATAAATGGCGGATGGTCAGCTTTGAAGAGAGTCATCACCAGGCAACAATAGGTTTTGCATCGATCCATGAAGAAGCCCCGGATCTTGAAAAAACCCTGATGAAGCTGCCCGACCAGGCTCGTACAGTAGTCATTTTACACGAACACCTGGGCTACAAGCATGCGGAGATCGCTCAATTAACCGGTATAGCGGTCGGCACCTCTAAGTCGCTCCTATCGAGAGCCAAAGCGCTTATACAGAACAACTAGATTCATGAAAGAAAATCACAATGACAACACTGATGTCAGCCAACAGCTGGCTGAACTTGAGTGGGATACGCAACCCCGGCGTGATCTCTGGCCTGATATAGCTTCCAAAATCCGCTTCGCCGATAGACGGCTCAAGATTAAGCAGCGTTGGACCAGTAAATCAGTCTGGGTACCAACCGCGATCGCGGCCAGCCTGGTACTGGTCATCGGCACAGTCATGTTTAACTCGGTGCTGTATCAGCAAAATCTGGCTAATCAAAAATACCAGGCTGCAATGGCCCTGTACCAAGAGGCTCAATTGCAATTGATCGAACAACAACATCAAACTGTGCGCTTGCAGCTGGCTGGCCTGCTCAACCGGCAAAACGCCAACCTGAGTCCGGACTTCGTCGCCGAAGTCGAGAAATTGATGCAAAATATCGATTCCGCTGCCAGCGAAATAAAAAAGGCAATTTCCTCGCAACCAAATAACCCCAACTACACGTCTTTATTAGTACGGACTTATCAGCAGGAATTAAAATTGTTGAACAGGGTCGAGACTACGCCGGACACGACAATCTAACATGAGGTAAAACATGCGGTATTTAACAGGTATATTTTTGATGGCGATCACAGCGACAGTAGTAGCAGGTGATGAAATAGATTCGTCGCTGCCAGCAAGCAAAGATGGCAAGGTCACTATCCGGGTGGTCAGCGGCGATGTTGCAGTGAAAAGCTGGAGCAAAGCTGAAGTACGAGTGGTTGGCGAGGTCGGCGATGACAAGGATAAATTTGTATTTGAAAAAGTCGGTGATGGCACGCTGATCGAAGTCAAGTCCAGAGACAAGGGTTATGGTCACAGTTGGCACTCGGACTCTGTGGACCTCACTATTACGGTGCCTGAGAATAGCGTACTGGACGCCACCAGCATGTCCGCCGATATGGATTTCAATGACGTTCAGGGCAGTATCAGGGCCGGATCAACCAGTGGCGATATTGATTTGGAAGATTGTGGCGGCGCACTAAAAGTTGAAACAGTAAGCGGCGATATCCAGATTACCAACGGCGGCGGGAAGATTAATGTGTCCAGCGTCAGCGGTGACATAGAAACCGAGAGCAACACCACACACTATGATGCGAACACTGTGTCCGGCGATGTCGAGGCAAAACTGGGTAGAGTTGAGGTGCTTGATTTTACTTCGGTGTCAGGCGACTTCGAAGTGCAGTTTGACTTTGCAGACGATGGTCAAATCGACGCACACACGGTTTCCGGTGACATGCTGTTTGATTTTGAAAATGTACCGGCTAATGCACGTTTTGACTTGCAAACCGGCCCCGGCGGCGATATCGAGAACGGCTTGAGTAAAGACCGCGCAGATGAATCCTTTATCGGCTCTGAAA
>JAHHOC010000421.1 GCA_018677115.1 Arenicella sp.
TGGGCAGCTCAAAAAACGCCAGCACATTACCGTCGCCGGCATCAAGAAAAACATGCATATAGGGATCAGGTTCCTTGGTCGAAGGCACCTGGTCCTCGGCAATTGCCAGCACGAAGTCCATGTTGAGGTTTTTTACATACCACTCAACGGTTTCCTTGGCATCCTTGCAGCGATAGGCCACGTGATGGATTTTTTCAATTTTCATAGCTGTTTCCCGTGAAATTACTTGTTAAGGGGGAGTGCCGGCAGTATCGTGCCGCTGGCTTCGCCAAAGCCAATGCGTGGCAGGCCCGGCCCGTCACACCAGCCACGCATAATCACCCGGTCGCCATCTTGCAGGAACGTGCGCTGCTCGCCGTTGCTAAGGGTGATGGGGTGCTTGCCACCTTCGGTGGCCTCCAGCAAGGCGCCGACGCTGTCGGCAGTTTCGCCTGATTGGGTGCCGCTGCCGAACAGGTCTCCGGGCTGTAGGTTGCAACCGTTAACTGTATGGTGGGCAATCATTTGCGATATTGACCAATAGGATTGATCAAAATTACTCACCGACACCGACGACGGTGGTTCATTGGAATCTCGCATGGCCTGTGTTTCGATCAGTACTTCCAGTTTCATATCCAGCGCGCCGGACTTCCGTAGTTTTGCCGAATCGAGATAGTCGAGCGGTTGCGGGTCTGCTTCTGGTCTGCTCCAGGCTTTGCGGTAGGGTGCCAGCGCTTCCATGGTGACAATCCATGGCGATACCGTGGAGGCGAAACTCTTCGACAGGAACGGCCCCAATGGCTGGTATTCCCAGGCCTGAATATCGCGCGCTGACCAGTCGTTGAAGATGCAGAGGCCGAACGCATGCTGCTCTGCATCGTCCAGCGCAATAGCCTGGCCAAGATCGTTACCAGCTCCTATATAGATGCCGACCTCGAGTTCATAATCCAGCCGTTTGCAGGGTGCCAGCACCGGTGCGTCAGCGTCCGGGCTTTTTAATTGCCCGTTGGGCCGGTGAAAGTTCTGTTCCGAGACGTCAATCGACGAAGCGCGCCCGTGATAGCCGATCGGCACCCATTGATAGTTGGGCAGCAGCGGGTTATCCGGGCGGAATAGCTTGCCAACATTGGTGGCATGGTTAATCGAGGTATAAAAATCGGTGTAATCACCGATATTGGCGGGCAGTTTGAATTCCGCCTTTTCCTGTTCCACCAGGCAATTGCTTAATGTGGATTCCAGTTCCGAACCATCGCGCAAAGCCTGTGAAACGGTGCGGCGCAATGCTGACTGGGCATCAACGCTCAACGCCATATAGCGGTTGAGCGTGTCGTCGCATAGCAGCTCAACTGTGGTCGCCACTTGCGGCTCGAATATGCCAGCTTCCCTTATCGCGGCAAAGTCCAGTATCTGATTGCCGATGGCAATGCCGGCGCGAAAGGCTTCATCACTGCCAGCCCGCCTGAACACGCCAAAGGGCAGGTTCTGTATCGGGAAATCGGTTCCTGCCTCGTTGGCAGACGCAACCCAGCTGCTTAGTTCGGCTGAGTGAGTTTCGTTTAATTGGTGCATGGTGTGTTTACCTGCCTGTTTGGCGCTATTCTCTACTCTGCTCGACCAGCGCGGTTATATGGATACAGAATGTTTATGTGTCAGGCAACGTCGCCAACGACTCCGCGCTCAATCTGGTCACGCTCGATTGATTCAAACAGGGCTTTGAAATTGCCCTCACCGAAGCCATCGTCATTCTTGCGCTGGATAAACTCAAAAAACATCGGACCAATCAGCGTATTGGAGAATATTTGCAGCAACAGGCGTGGCTCGCCACCTTCGGTGGTGCCGTCCAGCAGGATGCCTCGTTTTTTAAGCTCCTCAACCGGCTCGTTATGATTCGGCAGGCGCTGGTCGAGCATCTCATAGTAGGTGTCGGGAGGGGCGCTCATAAACGGTGTGCCGATGGCCTTCAGGCGATCCCAGCACTCCAGTAAATTGTCGCAAGAGAAAGCAATATGCTGGATGCCCTCGCCATTGTACTGCATCAGGAATTCTTCAATCTGGCCAGTCTCTTTAC
>JAHHOC010000423.1 GCA_018677115.1 Arenicella sp.
GGCAGAGGCCACTATGGATAACAATCCGTCCGCCAGTGAGAACTTGGGCGCGCGCCTGGCCGAACAGGGGATAGAAGCAACGATCGATTTCCATTTGCTGGCGGATTTGCAGAAAAACATAGAAGACTATAATGGCAATCTCACCGTGGCAGTCAGGGATGGCGATCGGGTCGTGGCGGTGTATCCGCAGGGTCAGCAATCAGTGATTGGCGCTGCGGTGGACATCGGTTCCACCACCCTTGCGCTGTACGTGTACGATTTGCTCAGTGGTGAATTGTTGTACGAAAGCTCAGCCATGAATCCACAAATCCGATTCGGTGAAGACCTGATGAGCCGCGTTTCCTATGTGATGATGAACAAGGGTGGCGACAAGGCAATGACTGACGTGGTGCGCGCTAAACTGACCGAAATGATGCACGACGCCCTGAAAAAGCTGGAACTGACTGAGGACAAGCTACTGGAGGTAGTGGCAGTTGGTAATCCGATTATGCACCATCTGTTCTTTGGTATTTCGCCGGTTCCCCTGGGGCAGGCCCCGTTTACTGTGGCTACCCGCGACTGGATGGAGGTGAACGCGATCGATTTGCCTATGCAGTTGTTCGCAGGTACCCGCATCGCCTTCCTGCCGCTGATTGCAGGGCATGTGGGTGCTGACACCGCAGCCGCATACCTGAGTGAAATAGATAGCATGCAGTCTGAGACCACGTTGCTGGTAGATATCGGCACCAATGCAGAGATCATGCTGGCGAAAGACGGCGTTGTATTTGCTACCTCTTCTCCAACCGGGCCGGCATTCGAGGGCGCCGAAATTAGTGCCGGTGTGCGCGCTTCACACGGGGCTGTTGAAAGGGTGCGCATTGATCCTGAAACGCTGGCTGTGACTTATAAGCTGATTGGCACCGATGCCTGGTCCGACACCCCTGAGTTTGCCGAAGCCGCTCCAAGGGCGATTGGTATTTGCGGTTCCGGCATCATCGAAGTGATGGTCTGCCTGGCCCAGGTTGGTTTGATCGACAGGGGTGGCCTGTTCGTTGAATCCCGCTGCCCGGAGCGATTTGATAAGGTTGATAACACCAAGCGGTTGTTGTTGATCGATCAGGGCGAGAATTCGATTTATATTGAGCAAACTGACGTGCGATCGATCCAATTGGCCAAAGCAGCGTTGTATGCCGGCGTGCACTTGTTGATGGATTATCTGCAATGTACAGAATTTGACAAAGTACTGCTGGCTGGCGCATTTGGATCGCATCTCGACCCCGATTATGTTGCCGACCTGGATTTAATACCCGGCGCCCGCAAGGAAATCGTAATCTCAGTCGGCAATGCTGCCGGTGTCGGTGCCGCCAAGGCGCTGCTCGACGTCCGTGAGCGCCGACGAATAGTCGAAGAAGTTAGAAAGGTGCGAAAAATTGAGAGCGCCAATGAACCCAAATTCCAACAATATTTTGTCGACGGTATGAAATTTTCTGTATCACCCGTTGAGGGCCAGAAAAATCAGCGAAATCGCCGGCGGCGGGACCCATCCCGAGCCCCACACCCTTCCGAGGAAATTTAGCATGGCAAGAGAAAGACGAAACAGACGCAGACGAGGCAGTTCAGATTCTGGTGCACAGGCTGTGCCCAAACCACCAGCCTATATCAAGCGAAAAATCCCCTACTATGAAATTCTCGACGATGAGTCACTGCAGATCATCGAGAACAATGCAGACACTATTCTCGAGGAAATCGGCATTGTATTCGGCGAAGACCCGGAGTCGCGGGAAATCTTTGAGGCCGCCGGTGCCACCATCGACGGCGAAACGGTGCGCTTCCCCCGTGGTATGTGCAGAGAGATTATTCAAAAAACTGCACACAAAGAATTTGTCCAGCATGCGCGCAACCCTGAACGCAATGTGGTGATCGGTGGCGATAACATGGTGCTGGTGCCTGCCTACGGCCCTCCTTTCATACACAATATGGATGAAGGGCGACGTTACGCGAACATCGAAGACTTCAGGAATTTCATAAAACTCGCCTATATGTCGGATAACCTGCATCACTCCGGTGGCACCATCTGTGAACCAGTTGATCTCCCTGTCAACAAACGTCACTACGACATGGTTTATAGCCATATTAAATATTCCGACAAACCCTTTATGGGCTCTGTGACGCATCCCCTGCGTGCACAGGACTCAATAGACATGGCTAAGATTGTGTTCGGCGATGAATTCGTTGATCAGAACTGTGTATTGGTCAATCTGATCAATGCTAATTCGCCGATGACTTTTGACGCCACCATGTTGGGTGCGTTAAAGGTCTACGCGCGCAACAACCAGGCCTGTATTGTGACTCCATTTATCATCGCCGGTGCAATGTCACCGGTGAAAGCCGCAGGCGTGGCGGCGCAGAGCTTGGCCGAGGGATTGGCCGGCATGACCCTGATCCAGCTAATTCGCCCCGGAGCACCAATGATCTATGGCAACTTTGTCAGTTCGATGTCGATGCAAACCGGAGCGCCAACCTTTGGTTCGCCGGAGGCTGCACAAATGATGAACATCGGCGGGGCACTGGCGCGCCGCCTTGGAGTGCCATTTCGCAGCGGGGGCTCATTTACAGCATCCAAGTTGCCGGACGCACAAGCAGCTTATGAGTCAGCTAATACGCTGCAGGCAACCATCAGCGCGGGCGTGAATTTTGCTTTGCATACCGCCGGCTGGCTGGAAGGTGGACTGGCAATGGGCTATGAAAAATTTGTTATGGACGCTGACCAGGCCGGCATGGCAAGAGTGTATGCCGAGGGTGTAGATATGTCTGAAAACGGCCAGGCAATGGATGCCCTGCGTGAAGTTGGGCCGGGCAACCATTTCCTTGGCTGCGAACACACCCAGCGCAATTTCAAGACAGCTTTTTATCCGGCCGATCTTGCCGACAACAACAGTTATGAACAGTGGGTGGAAGACGGCAGTACAGACATGGCCACCCGCGCTAATGCCAAGTGGAAAAAGATGCTGGCCGACTACGTTGCGCCACCGCTGGATCCCGAGATTGATGAAAAGCTGATTGCATTCATGGAACAGAAGAAAGCCAGCTTCGAGGATTCCAACGTTTCCTGATCTGTTCTGTGTAACCCCTCCAAATCAACTGTTATTGTTACCTTGGGAAATCTGTTTTGTAATCCTAAATTGACATAACGCTGACATGGCTTATGGAAAGCTAGCGGACATAACGCTAATTGCATGCCCTCGGAGGGGAGTTGATTGATGACAAAAACCAGGCTTATCGCGAATTTTATCCTGTTTCAAGTGGGCTGGTTTTCCTGTGTCCTGTTCGGAGCTACCAGTTTACACTTGGCTGGAACCCTGATTGCAGGGGTGATCGTTTTGATACATTTGCGGTTAGCAGTTAATCCTGTTCCGGAGCTGATACTGGTGCTTTACGCCATCAGCATTGGCTTGTTATGGGACAGTGCGCTGGTCTCCCTGGGTGTACTGCAATACGAGCATGGCATGATTTCGGCTTTTATGGCACCTCACTGGATCATAGCCATGTGGGCATTGTTCGCTACTACGATAAATATATCGCTCAACTGGATGAAGGCGAACTGGTTGCTCGCCGTTCTTATGGGTGCGATCGGCGGTCCGCTGTCGTATTATGCCGGCTATAAATTGGGTGCTGTGCAGATTCCAGATATGACTCTTGGCATGATTGCGCTGGCCATTGGATGGGCAATTTTCATGCCGGTACTGGTCTGGTTGGCGCGGCGGTACGACGGCGTAACTGAACCATCTGCCGGGCAGGCTGGACTGGCGGCCGCTTGACCTGTAGATTGGATGTTGCCAGTAAACCTTGGTAAATCACTGATAGATATAGATTTTACTATGATTCAAAAATTCTCCAGAAAAATTACGCTACTAGGCTGTGTGCTTTGTTTTTGTGCTGCAGCCTCTGCCGACGATGCCATTGACGCTGCTTACAACCCGGAACCCGAGAAACAATTGAATTTCCGGGTGTTTCTCGACTCCAGGGAAATCGGCTACCACCGGGTCAGGGTTGCGCCTGCCATCGAGGGTAAGCGCGTAAGCGTTGAAGCTAACTTCAACGTCAAGGTGTTGTTTATATCCGCGTATTCTTACCAGCATTCGGCAGAGGAGCAATGGAAGGGAGATTGCCTTGAAAGTATAGAGACGGAAACAATCGAAAACGGTGATCAATTTTTTGTCAGGTCCCAACTCGCAGACAATGGTTTAACAATTGACAGCCATCTTGGGCAGGATGCGCTGACGGGCTGCATCCGCAGTTTTGCTTACTGGGATGTAAACAGACTTGATGCCGATCGATTGCTCAACACCCAGACCGGCAAACATGTGCCGGCAGATATATCCAGCCTGGGTGACAGCGAAATTGAAATTGATGGTGTCAAAGTACCGGCACGGCAGTATGTGCTGCGCGCAGAAGATGCTGATATTAAATTGTGGTATGGCCTCGACAATGAATGGTTAGGTTTGGAAACAGCCGTTAAAGGGGGGCGCACCCTTTCCTATGTAAGGACCTTAGATCTAGCAGATGCCCGCAAGATTTAGGCTTTTTGGGATCCTGGTTCTGGTTCTATCAGTTTCAGGTTGTGCCTCGACTCAGCCGATGAAGACAGTTGACTATGTGGATTTGCAACGATTCATGGGCGATTGGTATGTAATTGCCAACATACCTACGTTTCTCGAGAAGGATGCCTACAATGCGGTGGAATCTTATGCCTTAAATGAATCAGGTGAGATTGAAACCACCTTCAC
>JAHHOC010000011.1 GCA_018677115.1 Arenicella sp.
CATCACAACTGTGCAGCAGGCGATTGATTACGTAACCAATAACTCGTAATTCTGACAGTTTTCACGTATTGCAAGAGCCACTGCCGGGTAATCCGGCGGTGGCTTTTGTCATTTAGGGTCGTTAACATTGCCGATCACCTGGCTGTATTGAAATCCAAAAAACATTCGCAGCTAAGCGCAGCTTTATTAATCGAAATGTTGCCTTGAATGCGACCCTGGATAGGCAGCGACAGCCAACACTTCAAGCAATTTCATCGAATTCATTTATACTGACTTCTGTTCAAATCAACCGAATAAATAATAATGAGTAAACGTCGTGTGGTCGTGACCGGCCTTGGGATTCTTTCACCTGTCGGGCTGACGCTGGAACAGAATTGGGCAAACATTACTAACGGCGTAAGTGGCATAAGCAGGATCACGCACTTTGATCCGGCGGATTTCCCATGCAAGATTGCCGGCCAGGTTGACGATTTTGATGCAGCTGAATATATGCCTGCTAAAGAAGCCCGTAAAATGGATCGCTTTATCCAGTTGGGCATGGCCGCCAGTCTTGATGCTTTCAAAGATAGCGGACTCGAAGTAACCGAGCAGAATGCCGAACGCATAGGGGTTCACATTGGTTCCGGAATCGGCGGCATTTCCACCATTGAAACTTGCACTCAGACTTATCTGGAGCGAGGCGTGCGGCGGGTGTCACCATTCTTTGTGCCCAGCTCGATTATCAATATGATCTCCGGCAACCTGTCTATCAGTCTTGGCCTGAAGGGGCCGAACCTGTCGGTGGTGACGGCCTGCACAACTGCTACGCACGCGATCGGCGATGCCGGAAGAATCATTGAGTACGGTGACGCCGAAGTAATGATCGCCGGTGGCGCTGAAGCTGCGATTTCTCCCACCGCAATTGCCGGCTTTGGCAATGCCAAGGCATTATCTTCACGAGATGTCGATCCTGCACTGGCTTCCTGTCCGTGGGATGAGCAGCGCGACGGCTTTGTCATGGGCGAGGGTGCCGGTGTCGTTGTACTGGAGGAATACGAACATGCTAAAGCACGCGGGGCAAAAATATATGCCGAACTGACCGGCTTTGGTATGAGCGGTGACGCCTATCACATGACCTCACCGAGCCCGGGGGGTGAGGGTGCCGCCCGTTGCATGGTGAACGCCATGAAGCATGCGGGCGTGAACCTTGATGAAGTGCAGCATTTGAATGCTCATGGCACGTCAACCCCGCTGGGCGATCTCGCCGAAACACAGGCGGTTAAGGCGGCGTTTGGTGAGCAGGCCGGCGATATTGCCATCAGCTCGACAAAATCCATGGTCGGCCATCTACTGGGCGCTGCCGGCGGTGTGGAAGCAGTCTACACAATAATGGCGCTGCATACCCAGACCGCACCACCAACCATTAACCTGAATAACGCCAGCGAAGGCTGTGACCTGGACTATGTGCCAAACACTGCTCGGGAAATGACCATCACCAACGCCCTGACTAACTCGTTTGGTTTTGGCGGCACTAACGGCACGCTGGCATTAACACGATTCATATAGGCAGTCTTAGTCAACTAAACGTGTTGTGGCCAGCCTGGTAAATGGAATAACGAACGAACAGGTATCGGTGCATGACCGTGGCCTGCTGTACGGTCAGTCCGTGTTCGAAACAATAGCGGTCTACCGGCAACAACCTCTGCTGCTTGATGCGCATATACAGCGCTTGCAGCGGGGCTGTGAGGTGCTTTCCATTGAGTTCGACGAGGCCACTCTGTTGCAGGAGATTGGTAGATTGTGTGAAGCCATTCAACTCGCGGTGTTGCGGGTCATGGTGAGCATGGGCGAAGGCGGCCGCGGTTACTTGAATCCGTCACCGGCTCGCCCCAATCGGATTATCACTACACATGACTATCCTCAACATGCACAGGCTTACCGTGACCGCGGAGTGGTGCTCGGCTTGTCCGAATTCCGGCTCGCTCGCCAGCCGGCGCTAGCCGGTATCAAACACGGCAATCGGCTGGAGCAGATAATGGCGCGCAGCAACTGGCAACCGCAGTGGCAGGAAGCGGTGCTGGTGGATCAGATGGAAAACGTCATAGAGGCCACGCAGGCAAATATATTCGTGCGTCATGGTGATCAATTGCTGACCCCCATGTTGGACCAGGCCGGGGTGGCCGGGGTAATGCGGGAATATATCCTGCAATCCGCCGATAAGGTTGGAGTGTCGGCGGAGGCTGTGCCATTATCCATAGCCGATATCGAGTCCGCGGAAGAAGTATTTTTAAGCAACTGCATAATTGGTTTATGGCCGGTTCGGCAGTTTCAAAAGACCACTTTCAACGACTTTTCAATCAGCCACAAGTTTTTTGAATTGATGCAGCGCGATGGGGCTATTCCGACTTTTTAGACTGAGTTTCTACGCCGTTTTCCTTACCGGGCTGGCGATTGGCTATTACGTTTATATCCAGGCGCTATCAAAACCACTGGAAAACCGTCATTTGCAGCTCGATGTGCCCCCCGGAGTCGGCGTGTCGTGGCTGGCCAATCATTTGCAGGACCAGGGCGTCATTGACAACAAATACGTGTTGCGCGCCTATATCTGGATAAACCAGCGCAACACATCGATCAAGGCCGGCGAATATACGCTGGTCGATGTGGACAGCATCCCGCAGCTGGTCGAGAAAGTGGTACAGGGCAGGGTAAAGCAATACGCACTGACCCTGGTGGAAGGCAAATCATTCAAGGAATACATTGCCTTGCTGACCTCGCAAAAAAAGCTTGAGGATGAGCTCGGCTCTATGGATGTGCGTGAGATAATGCGTGCGCTTGGTGCGCCCGGCCGTCATCCGGAGGGGCAGTTTGCCCCGCAGACTTACTTCTACCAGAAGGGCGACAGCGATCTGGATGTTCTCAAGCAGGCCTTTGAGCGTCAACAACAG
>JAHHOC010000474.1 GCA_018677115.1 Arenicella sp.
AGATTGCCCTGACGGCATTCCACTGCCAAACGGTGAAAATGGTTTGCCAGACCCAGGTATTTTGGCAGCAGTCCAGGCTGATCCCAACTGCTTCTCATTTGTCGAGATTGCCCCGGGTGGCTTCGTACCGCGCTTTGGCGGTGACCTTGAAGACCAATCCTTAGTGCTTGGCTTCCGTGGCGAACTGGATATTGGTAGCGGCCTTGGCTATGACGTAAGTGCGTCCTATGGTCGTAACGAAGCCGTGTTCTTCATCGGCAATACCATCAACGCCAGCTTGGGCCCCAATACGCCCCGAAGGTTTACCCCTGGTGCCTATGAGCAAACGGATATGAACATCAACCTGGATTTAATTTACTCAGTGCCAGTTGATGGATTTGCGTCTGATCTAAGTATCGCCGGTGGTATTGAGTGGCGTGAAGAACAGTTCGATATCACCGCGGGAGACCCGGCATCATTCGCCATTGGTCCACTGGCGGCACCTTCGCCTGCGTTTCCGACCGGCCAGGGTTTCTCATCCAGTTCAAACGGCTTTGGTGGATTTACCCGCAGCACGTCTGACACACAGGACAATATTGCGCTTTACGTTGAATTGGAAGCCGATATTAATGACAACCTGACCCTGTTGGGCGCAGCTCGTTACGAAGATTTCAACACTTTCGGCGATACCACCAATTTCAAAATCGGTTTCAATCAGAAATTTGGTGACACTACCCGTTTACGCGGTACTTTTTCAACAGGCTTTCACGCGCCAACAACCGGCCAGGCAAACGTTACCAACGTAACGACAGCATTTGTCGGTACCGCGCTGGTCGATCAGGGCACTTTGCCATTGAGTTCGGCGGCGGGACAGTTTGTGAACGCCCAACTGGGTAACCCGTTTACTCTAGGCCCTGAAGAAGCGGATAACTTCTCTCTGGGTACCGCGTTCGAATTGGGCGGCGCCAGCATCACCCTTGATTACTTCAAGATTGATGTGGATGACCGGATCTCAATTACCGACCAGCAGGATTTCCAAGGTCTGTTAAGTTCTGCGGCAGCCAGTGCAGGTGTACCCTTGCCAGCAAATGCGCAAACCAGCCAAATTTTGAACGCATTGAATGCGGCTGGCGTGCTTAATGCTGCGGATTTTGCCGGTTCAGAGGACTTGACGTCATTTGCATTCTTCGCCAACGATTTCGATACTTCAACCGAAGGCCTTGACCTGGTAATTAACTACCCATTCGAATTTCGTGGTGGTTCCAGTTCAATCGCTGTAGCATTTAACTACACCGACACAGAAGTAACCCGTCGGGGTAATTTGAGTGACACGCGAAAACTGCAACTGGAAGAAAACCTGCCGAATGTTAAAGGCATCATTAGCTGGAGACACAACCAGGATAACTGGCGCCTGATGACGCGCATGAACTACCATAGCAGCTATAAAGAAGCACACTTGGATTCCGGCGATTTGATTATCAATCCGGGAGCTGAGTTCACATTTGACGCGGAGTTCGGATACACCTTTAATGAGAAGTACGACATCATTGTTGGTGCTGCCAATATTTTTGACAGCTTTCCGGACACCAACCAATTTGCTGGTATTGCCGGGTCTCTTTATCCCGCTACTGCGCCATTTGGTTTCTCCGGTGGTCAGTACTATATTCGCGGCAGATACGACTTCTAAATTGCCCGCACAAAATTACGGAGAGTTGCTCCGTAGCTAGTACCAGAAATAACCGCAGCCCAGGCTGCGGTTATTTTTTGCCTGCTGCTTCTGTGTGCTTTTGCGGATCGGAATATTTTTAGGGGTAGCGGACTGGTTTTAGGATATAGTCACACCAATCAAAATAACAAAGAGCAGTATCATGCAAGCAGCTGTCGATTTTTTTAATGGCATTATCTGGAGCCCGGCGCTGATTTACCTGTGCCTCGCGGCCGGTTTATTCTACACAGTGCTGACCCGCTTTATGCAGGTTCGATTATTCAAGGAAATGATCCGCCTGCTAACCTCTGGCCATGGTTCTGCTGAAGGTATCTCATCATTCCAGGCGTTGACCGTTTCACTATCCGGCAGAGTGGGTACCGGCAACATCGCCGGAGTCGCAGCGGCCATCGGTTTTGGTGGCCCGGGCGCCGTATTCTGGATGTGGGTAGTAGCAATCTTTGGCGCTGCCACCGCCTATGTTGAGGCCACGCTTGCGCAAATATACAAGGAAGTAGTTGACGGCGAATATCGCGGCGGCCCCGCCTACTATATTGAAAAGGCGATGGGCCAAAAATGGTACGCGTGGTTTTTTGCCCTGGCAACCATCATTGCCTGTGGGGTGCTGCTTCCGACCGTACAATCCAATGCAATTGGCAATGCTGTTGTACAAACCCTGGGGCCGGGCGAAATGGTGCAAACCGCGATGGGCGAGTTGAGTACCACCAAAATTATCACCGGCCTGGTGATTATGTCGATTCTGGGCTTCATTATTTTTGGAGGGGTGAAACGTATCGCACATTTTGCCCAGGTAGTGGTGCCGTTTATGGCGCTTACCTACATCATTACTGCGCTCGTCATAATCGCGATGAATTTTGACCAGCTGCCGCGCATTATCGGCATGATTATCGATGATGCTTTTACCCCGATGGCGGGGTTCGGCGCCGCCATTGGCTGGGGCGTTAAACGCGGAGTTTATTCCAACGAAGCAGGCCAGGGTACTGCCCCACACGCCGCCGCTGCCGCAGAAGTTAAACACCCGGCACAACAGGGAATCGTGCAATCTTTTTCAATCTATGTGGATACCCTGTTCGTTTGTTCAGCTACCGCGTTTATGATCTTAATCACCGGCATGTTTAACGTAGGCACTGCCGAAGCCGGCTTCGTGGTCCAGAACATTCCACCTGAAGCAGCCGCCAACAGCCCCGCATTCACGCAAATGGCAATCGAAAGTGTGATGCCTGGTTTCGGCAATCCGTTTGTCGCCGTTTCACTGTTCTTTTTCTCATTCACAACGCTGATGGCTTATTACTACATAGCGGAGTGTAATGTGGTCTAT
>JAHHOC010000077.1 GCA_018677115.1 Arenicella sp.
GGTCTGGACATCCCGCAGATCGAACAGGACGAGCGCTGGAATGAACTTGAATCAGAGCTGCAGGTGAAGCTGTTGGCGCCGCGACTCGAAAATGCAGATACCGATATTGAGCAGTTGCTGAAAAACGCCCACAGCGACAAGAAAGCGTTTCAAAAACTGATCAGGGCTACATTTTCACATTGGATAGAGGCGGGTGAGACCGAACCAGAGCTGGAGAGCTGGACAGCGGCGCATGCTCGTGCGACCGGGGCTCTGGCTGATGTTCACGTGCACAACGGCAGCGGCAGCCGGGTCGCGGTATTCAGTTCCGGCGGCATTATAGCGGTGATTGCCGCCCATGTACTGGGCTTGCCGCCAAGCGGCGTCTACCCGCTTTTTGAAAAAGTCATCAACTGCTCGATCACGCGGTTGCTACACAATGCCGAGAGTATCGCGCTATCAACATTTAACGAGCACTCGTATTTACAGGCGATTGCCGATCACGCCGACCAGGGCAGCGTTATTACCTATCGCTAGCCGGCTTTAGGCGGCTCAATGCCAAAGTGTTTTAACGCCATGCCAACAAACTTGTTGGTTTGCTCGAAACCCGCGGTGAGGATTTGTTCGCCGTCAGTATTATTCACCCCTTCAATATTTGCCCGCACATTTTCCGGAGTCTGCTGTTCCGGCGGCAGGTAGATGCCCTGGGTCTCATAGATATGAGTGGTGGCGTAGCCCCCGGCACCACAGCAAAGAATGGTCCGGTTTGGCGCATCCTTGTCGCAAAGCGTTAACAAGCCTGCGGTGACGGCTTCGACCGACATTAAATCGAACATGCGTTTGTCCTCGATAATGTCTTCCAGCATGCGGGTGCCGGCTGTGGGTGACAGGGCATTGACATGAATGCCATATTTTTTGCCTTCCAGCACCAGCGTATTCATAAAGCCTATCAGGCCCATCTTGGCTGCACCGTAGTTAGTCTGGCCGAAATTGCCATACATGCCACTGGAAGAGGTAGTCATAACGATACGGCCGTAGGTCTGTTGCTGCATGATCGCCCATACTGCTTTGGTGCAGTTAACGCTGCCCATCAGATGAACATCAACCACCAGTTTAAAATCATCTAATGCCACTTTGGCAAAGGATTTATCGCGCAGGATGCCGGCATTGTTGATAAGTATATCGACCCGGCCCCACTTATCCATTGCCTGGGCCACCATCGCCTCGACTTCGTCCATATTGGTGACATTGGCGCCGTTGGCGATGGCTTCCCCGCCATTGCTTTCGATAAGCTCCACAACCTCCTGCGCTGCGGCACTGGAACCGCCGGTTCCATCACGTGCGCCGCCGAGGTCGTTTACCACTACTTTTGCGCCGCGCTCGGCCAACGCCAGTGCATGGCTGCGGCCAAGACCGTTGCCGGCGCCGGTTACGATTGCTACCTGGTCGTCGTATCGAATTGTCATGTTGATTTCCTCTTTGTATTGAATTCGGTGGGGTTAGTTTTGTGGTGCCAGTGCTTGCTGTAATGCAGCCCGTAATGGTTCAGGAATTGGCACCGATTCTCCACTGGCACGGTTCACAAACACATGCGTAAAGGTGCCAAAAGCTGCTGCTGTTGTTTCATCGCCGACAAAAATGGCGATTCCATATTGCACCGATTTGTTACCAAGCTTATTTACCCGGAAGCCTGCATTAATAGTACAGGGGTGTGCAATCGGGGCAAGGTATTCACAATTCGAAGACACCACGAAGCCAACGGTATCAGCGCTTTGAATATCCAGCCCGCCTTTTTCAATCAGGTAATTATTGGCAACGGTATCGAAATAGCTGTAGTAGGTGACATTATTAACGTGACCATAAATATCATTGTCCATCCAGCGTGTTGCGATAGTGGAAAAGTATTTGTAGGCGTCCCGCGCCGTGTTCTGGTCACTCATGATTAATCAGGTTAAAACGCCTGGCGGTAAATTTGCAGCGCGTCATCAAGTGTGACTTCGCGCGGATTGTTGATTAACAAGCGCTGCTGCAGCATTGCCTGCTCGGCCAAATCCTGCAGAGCGGATTCTGCGATGTCCATCTGCCTTAGCGTGGTCTGTAAGCCGAGATCGGCAGCCAGGGCCAGGAAATAGTCAGCCAGCCGGTCAGCCGCGCCACTGGCGTCACTGTCAACCGGCTCGCCCAGGATAACCTGCGCCAGCTGCTGGTAGTGTTCAGCCGCGGACGGGGAATTAAAGCGCAACACATGTGGCAACACCAGGGAATTGCTCAAACCGTGCGGAATGTGAAAGGTTCCGCCCAGCGGATATGCCAAAGCATGCACTGCACCCACCGGTGCATTGGCGAAAGCCTGCCCGGCAAACATGGCCCCTAATAACATATCACTGCGCGCATCCAGATCATAACCCTGCTTCACTGCGGTCTCGATATTCGCCGCCATCAGGCGCAGCGCCTTGATCGCCAGCATATCCGAGATTGGGTTTTTCAACCGTTTGCTGGTAAAGGCTTCGATGGCGTGCACCATGGCATCGATGCCGGTGGCGGCGGTGATATGCGGCGGCAGGCCAAGGGTGAGCTCAGGAT
>JAHHOC010000086.1 GCA_018677115.1 Arenicella sp.
CGGCGTTTGCCGACTTGGTACAGGCGGAGGATTCCTTTGCTTCTGCGGCCAGCAGTTTGAACCAGGATATTGTGGTGTATTGGCGTCTACGCCCCGACCTGCCGGGTGCCATTGAGCTGGTAAGCCACCGCGAACCCGGTCAACGGCGCGGCACTTTTATGCTCACGCTGACACCGGGCGTTGACTTGCAGCCGATCAGCGAAGGCCGTGATTGGGTGTTCGTGTTAGACCGCTCCGGCTCCATGTCCGGTAAGTACGAGACCCTGATGGATGCGACTTCGCAGGCACTTAAACAGCTCGGTACCAGGGATCGGTTTAAGATTATTCTGTTCAGTAATCGAGTGGAACACGTGACCAGCGACTGGGTAACGGCAGACGCCATTTCGATACAGCATGTGAGCGCTGCGCTGGCCCTCTCACAGGTAGACGGCGGTACCGATATGTATGCCGGTATTCATGCCGCACTGAAAGGCCTGGACAGCGACCGAACATCGAGCATCGTGCTGGTGACGGACGGCGTGGCAAACCTGGGCAAGACGGAGAAGAAGGATTTTATCGATCTGCTGGCAAAACACGATGTGCGCTTGTTCACGGCCATCATGGGCAACGGCGCCAACCGCCCCTTGCTGGACAGCATGGTTAAAACATCCAACGGCTTCGCCACCAGTGTTTCCAACAGCGATGACATTATGGGTGTGCTGATCAGTGCCACCGAGAAGGTCAAATACCAGGCGTTGCACGATGTTGATTTATCAATCAAGGGCCTGCGTACTACCGATATGGTGCCGAAGCAGCCCACCACCTTATACCGCGGCCAGCAGATGACCCTGTTTGGGCATTATTACGGTGATGAACAGGCTGAAGTGATTCTAAGGGCGAAGATATCCGGCGAGCAAAAGGAGTACCGCAGTACCTTTCACTTCCCTAAGGAGTCAACCGACAATCCGGAAGTGGAACGCCTGTGGGCTTATGCGCATATTCAGGAGTTGAAGGGCAAGGCGGATTATCTCGGTGTGGCGCTGGACGATTATCGCTCGGCGATTGTCGATACCGCGACTGAATATGGGCTGGTCACCGATTTTACTTCCATGCTGGTGATGAGTGACGAGCAGTTTGAAAAACTCGGCATAGAGCGTAAAAATCGCGACCGCCGCGCCATGGAAATTGCGGCCGCTAAAAACCGTGCGGCAAACGGTGCCAGATCCAATCGTGTCGACCAGGGCTCACCGGCATTCAGTGGCAATCAGGCGCATTACCGCAATAATGGAAGCGGCGCGATGGGGCCCTGGTTCATCTTGATGTTGATTCCCCTGATGTTGGCGTGGCTGCTGCAACGGCATACCTCCAACTGTTAACCAGGCTGCGGATCTGCCCCGCTGTGTGCAGGGCAGATCCGCTTTATCGCTCATGAACACGCCCCTTATTACAAGCCTGCTGAGCCTGGCCATCGTTATGCTCCATCTACTGTTCGGTGCCATGCCTGCAGACTTTATCTGGGTCAGCGACGAGCAGCTCGAGCGCCCGTGGAGCATGCTGTCAGCACATTTTGTGCACCTCAGCACCGAACACCTGATCTGGAACCTGGTGCCTTTTATCATTCTGGGGGGCAGCATTGAAGGTCACTCGCGCAGGCGCCTGATGTTGAGTCTCTACGTGGGCGTTTTATCGGTGTGGATTTATTTAGTACTGCTATCGCCGTTGTACAGCTACGCGGGCTTATCCGGTGCGTTGAATACGCTGTTGGTGGTTGCCCTGTATGAGGTGCAAAAACAGCGGGCTTATCGCGTGGCGGCCTTTATCACCCTGGGATTAAGTCTGGCCAAGATCATTTACGAGCTCTATTCACAGACCGGTATTTTCACCTCCACGGTATGGCCGCCGGCCCCGGCGGCGCACCTGGCGGGCTGGATCGGGGGAATACTGCTGGCACTGTATTTATATACTTTTAGAGATAAATCTCCTCAATACCAGACAGAAACCACTCAGCAGTTTAATATAACAGTACTAAACCAATAACAACGTAAGCATCATGGCACGATCCCCACAAATCATTGATACCCTCAAAGCCGAGCTGCGCGCGCAAGGCATCAATTACCGGCAATTGGCGTCTCATCTCAATTTGTCCGAATCGACAATCAAACACATGTTCTCCAGCAAGAATTTCAGCCTCAAACGGCTCGATAAAATTTGTGAGTTACTGGGTTTGGAGCTGACCGACCTGGTGTCAAAACTGGAGGCCAGCGAGCTGAAGATTGATCAACTGTCGATTGAGAATGAAAAACGCCTGGTATCCGATATCCCGCTATTGCTGGTGGCTTATTGTGTGACCAGTCACTGGACGATGGAGGATATTCTAAATAAATATAATCTGTCTGAGCCCGAGTGCATCCGTTGCCTGGTTCAGCTTGACCGCATGAAGATTATTGAACTTTTGCCGGAGAACCGGATCAAACTTCTGATCTCCAATAATTTTCAGTGGCATCACAACGGTCCGATTGAGCGCTTCTTCAGGCAGGAGGTTCAACAACGGTTCTTAAATGGCGCATTCGCTGGCGAGGATGAGTTGCGGCTGGTGAAGATTGGTGACCTGAGCGACAAATCGATCATGCAGCTCATTGAACGAATCAAGGGGGTAGGAGGGCTGTACGAGGAACTAACCCAGGAAGACCGCAAACACGCGTTCAGCAAGCGGTTCGGCACCAGCATGGTGCTGGCAATACGCAAGTGGGAGTTCCAGGCCTTTGCTGCCTATCAAAAGTAAGTTAACCATCGATAGCGCCGATCTCAGTATTTCATAGGCGACCATAATAATGTGACTGATGTAGTATCTTATTGCTTGTCCAACAGAGTAAGAGTCGAGTTAACAGGAAAGCGGCCGCTGGTAATTAAGAGGTTCCGAGTCCTATAATTGTGAAGTGCTGCACCTTTATAGTGAGTGCAGGCAGAACTCTTTTTATTGTAATTGCCATGTTCCTTAAACCCGACCAATTTCCGTTCATCAGTGAACTCGAGGAAAACTGGACTGCCATCCGCGCAGAATACGAGGCACTTCTCGGTGAAGGCTTCACCGCCTGGCCGGATAAACAGTTGTACGACAAGGGTTGGTCCGTTTTCGGGTTCTACTTTTTCGGTGACCGTCGGGATCAAAACTGTCGCAGATGCCCGGAAACCACCCGCTTGGTGGAGGCGATTCCCGGCATGATGACCGCCGGATTCTCGCGGCTGACGCCTCAATCGCATATCAAGCCCCACACCGGCTACACCTCTGCGGTTTTGCGTTGTCACCTGGGAGTCAAGGTTC
The DNA here is from genome assembly GCA_018677115.1 of Arenicella sp. Taxonomy (GTDB): domain Bacteria; phylum Pseudomonadota; class Gammaproteobacteria; order Arenicellales; family Arenicellaceae; genus Arenicella. The sequence continues at coordinate 3,302 of JAHHOC010000086.1, forward strand.
CAGTAGATTGCTCACTAAAGGTCGGATCCGAGTTGCGAGAGTGGCAGGATGGTAAGTGCCTGGTTTTCGACGACACAGTTATCCACGAAGCATGGAACAATTCGGATTTTCCGCGAACGGTTTTGCTGATCGACTTCAAGCGCCAGCATTAAAGAGCCCCTTAGCTAATTAAAAAATCTGAATTTAAATTCAAATCTGGCTCCCTTTCTTATTTCTGATAAAAATGGTCTGTCCCTCTTTGTTCTGATTTAAGTTAGACTAATCTACCCCTAACCCCGTTTATCAGACCGGAGAACTGACATGAAAGAAGCAACCAAAAATAGTGCCATCGATGCCCTCAATGAGATTATGGAATTGGAATTGTCCGGGGTTGTCAGGTATACGCACTATTCATTGATGGTTTACGGTTATAACCGCATACCGATTGTTTCGTGGCTGAAAGGCAATGCTCAGGAG
>JAHHOC010000479.1 GCA_018677115.1 Arenicella sp.
ATTCGTCATAGGCATAATCGTAGGTGCCGCTGGCATCGGTCACCGTGCATAAGCGGCCAATGGACGCCCCGCAGTCGCTCAGCACATCAGCCGGCTGGTCATAGTGATATCCCACATCCTCGCCGGGCTGCGGGTAGCTGATGCCGGTTAGGCGATTCAGTGCGTCGTAGCTGTAACTCGTCACAACGCCCCGTGCGTCGGTCATGCTGATAACGTTGCCAGCGTCGTCGTGCTCATAGCTGATCGTCCCCCGGTCGGCGCTGATCTCCCTGACCCGGTTGCCTAAATCATCGTACTCATATTGCGTCACCGCACCATTAGGTGCAGTCACCTGCGCGAGCTGGTCGGCCACATCGTATTGATAGCCGGTTAGCTGCGCCAGCGCATCGGTGGTCTGCGTTAAACGGTCGAGCGCATCGAACGTATGCCCGGTTGACGGGTTGAGGTTGGGGTCGGTCTGTGTGGTGGTGTTGCCCACTGCATCATTCATCAGCTGGGTAATGGAGCCAGCCGCATTGATGGCAGTCAGAAAATTGCGGCTGTCATAAGCCAGGGCAACGCTGCGCACCAACTCGCCTCCCGGATCAATCGTGCTCTCCCCCATGCGGTTGCCATTGGCGTCATAGAGGTATTCGATCTTGTTATCCAGGTTGTCGCGGATCACGCGCAAATCGTGTGCCGCATCATATTCATAAATCTGCTCGCTTCCATCCGGCTGCCCCACTCGCACCAGCTGCCCCGCGTTATCGTATTCAAAAGTGGTGATGCGCACGTCACCCTGCGGCGGCGTTTCAGTAATCGTAGAAACCCAGCCCCGCGGATGATACGTATAGTTGGTCACCAGCCCATTCGGGTCAGTGCGCTGCAGCAGCCTTGATGCGTTGTCGTAACTATCGAAGGTGGTCTCATGCCCCAGCGCATTGGTGATTTTTTGCAGCTGGCCGCACTCGGCACCCGTGCTGCAGTCGTAATACTCTATTGTCGTGGTATCGGCCACATCGGTATGCGGGCCATCGATGCTGGTAACTTTGCCGAAGCTGTCGTGGGTGAAGGTGGTGGTTCGGCTCACGGCATTGCCAGCCTGATCAAAGCCATTGATAGTGATGCCGGTCACGTTGTAGCTGGCGTCATAGCTGGTGACCACCTCTTTTTCCTGACCGGCTCTGACGCTCGGGCTAGCCACCTTTGTTATCAGGTCCACGTCCGGGCTCACGTATTCGTAGCTGGTGGTGCGCGCCTGCGGTGTACCTGCTGCTTCGGTCATCGAGATTCGCTGATTCGCCGCGGTGTAGCTGTATTCGGTGGTGCGCTCCTCAGCATCAGTACGCGTCAGCAGGTTGCCTGCCGCGTCCCAGGTTTGGGTGAAGCCCTTGCCATCTGTCTGGTTGACCCGGCTCTTCAGCTTGCTGGCCCCCAGCACTTCTTCAAAGGTCCACACCTCCTCGGTGCCGTTGGCATCGGTGACTGCGCGGGTGGGAATGGCCGTAGCCTGATAGTCGATAGTGACTTGTTCCTGACCAACAGCGTTGCTGGTCTGCGCGTGTGCCGAGCTGATTGCCCTGCCCGCGTCATCATAGGCCCAGGTGGCATAGCGGTCACCATTTTCATCGGTGATGCCAGTCAGGTGATGCAGGAATGTGTCGTGTTCATAGTGATAGATGCGCCGCGGATTATCGGCATCATCGCCCGGCGTTAAATCGGGGTAGATCACTTCGACCAGGTTATTGCGCAGCTCGTCGTAAACATATTTATAAATATTGCCATCCTGGTCCGTGACCGTCTCGATGCGCCCGTCCTGATAGCTGAAGCCAATGCTGCTGCCATAGTGGTTGGTCACCGTCTCGAGCAGGCCCTGTGCGTTATAGGTAAACACCGTCGTGTTGCCGTTGGCGTCGGTCTCGGCTACTAATCGGCCGTCCGGCCCATAGGAGTCAAAGGCGCCATTGTTGCGGATGACATCAAACCCGCCCGCAGTCTCGATGACGATCAACTTACTGTCGGCATCACCTACCCAATTTCCATCAACCTTTGCCCACGGTTCGCCCCGGCCTGCCCCGCTAACAAAGGTCAATGAATCACCGGCAACAATCAGCGCTTTATGAAAATTACTGCGCCAACCGAGGCCCAGCGGCAAGTTGGCCAGTGCGCGGCTGTTATAGGAACGGGTGAAGCTGAATTCCGAATTGGAAAAATCGGTTTCTGACTGATATTTGTTGCCGGTGGCGACATTGCATGGGTTCCCTTCAAAATTGTCATCGTCAGACTTGCTATCTTTACACCCTCCGTTCTTATCTGGCTCATCCTGAATCCCACAATCGGGGTGAGCGGTAGTGGCGCAATCGATCTCAATAAATCCCACGCAGGCCCATAACGTCGCATAGCCGCCCTCCACCGGCACCCCGCAACTGAAGTCCCCGCAGGCGCCCAATTGGCTGGGAATCGCAGTACCATTCGGGTGGCTGGGAGAGTAGACCGCACAGGCGTTGTTCATCGCATCCATGCCCGATGGCCCGGTGGCTTCTGTATAAAAACTGCTGTT
>JAHHOC010000119.1 GCA_018677115.1 Arenicella sp.
GCGATAGCGCGCTTGCTCTTATTTGGCGCCCGCGATGTCTGGTTTGTAGTGGCGCTGCCTTTATACCTGGTGTCGGTGCTGGGGTGGGAGTATTCCTCTGTGGGTGGCTTTCTCGCGCTTTGGATTATCGGCTATGGATTCATTCAGTCCATGGCACCGCGTATTACCGGGGTTGCGCACGGCACACCTGACGGGCGTGATGTGATTGGTTGGGCACTCGGGCTGGCAACAATTACCTTGTTGCTGGCGATTGGCGTTTACCAGTCCCTCGATCCGCTGCACAGCCTCATTCCCGGGCTGCTTATTTTTGGCGCGGTGTTTGCAGTGAACTCATCCGTTCACAGCTACCTGATTGTCAGTTACTCGCATGCCGAACGGGTGTCGATGGATGTCGGGTTTTACTATATGGCCAATGCCATGGGTCGTTTGATAGGTACTGTATTATCCGGCTATCTTTTTCAGGTGTACGGGCTACTCGCTTGCCTGATTGTCTCAGGATTGTTCTTGCTTATTTCAGCGGCAGTGGCGACAAAGTTACCGGTTGCGGCCAACTGATCGTACCCGGATCGCCACCCACTGAGGCTTTGTGCATATCGGTCTCTGCAGTGTGCAGTTAGGTGATAGCGGGCGGTGATGCTAAATTAGCCGGATTCGCATTAAAAATTTGACCGCCATGAATAAAGTAATCGCCACTATTGTCTGCCTTTTCATCGTTACGGCCTGCAGCCCGCATGCAATGATCGCGCCTGCAAATCAAGACATTAAAGTACCGACCACAAATGCAGCGAAAAATGTGATTTTGATCATCGGCGATGGCATGGATGATCACCAGATTACCATCGCCCGCAATTATCTGGTTGGTGCCAGGGGGCGTATGACGCTCGATACCCTGCCCCACCGCAGTATTGCCCAGGTTCTCACCGTTGCAGATACCAGCGCAGGGGAGGTGGTGTACGTTCCCGACTCAGCTAATACTGCCACTTCCATGGCCACCGGAAAGGTCATCAACCGGGGTCGAATTGGCACTACAGCCGGCAGCGATGAAGATATTGCTTCCATTGTTGAACTTGCCGCCAAGGCAGGGATTCGAACTGGCCTGGTGAGTACGGCGAGCGTTACCGATGCTACGCCGGCGTCATTTTATGCCCACATCAGTTTGCGGGCCTGTGAGAATCCGTCGACTATGCAAAATGCAATCTTGTACGGATTCCTGCCGGTCGATTGTTCGCCGGATCTGAAGGCAAACGGTGGGCGCGGTTCCATTGCCGAGCAATTAATTGACTCGCAGCTCGATGTTGCCCTGGGTGGTGGAATGAAACACTTTCAATTCAATGCCGAGGGCGGTAGCCAACCGCTACTGGATAGGGCTGAGCAAGCCGACTTCGCGGTAATTACCTCTATCGATCAGTTGCACACCGCGGATATGGATAAACGATGGCTGGGTCTGTTCTCTCCCTCTACTATGCCGGTGCGTTTACGGGGTGAGAATGGCCGCATCGCCGAATCGCCCAAACCCGGCGCCGATGGTGCTGTGATTAAACCAGCACCAATGTCATGCGAACCGGAACCGAAGTTCGCTGGCGTACCAGATTTAAGGTTGTTGACCGACAAAGCACTTGCTCGCCTGAATCACAACAACCAGCGCGGTTTCTTTCTGATGATTGAGTCGGCGTCGATTGATAAGCAATCCCACCAGCGCAAACCCTGTGGCAGTATCGGTGAGGTTGAGCAATTGAACGAGGCGCTGGACAGTGCCCTTGAGTTTGCCGAAAAAAACCCACAAACGCTCATCATTGTCACCGCCGACCATGGACAGGCCGCTCAACTGATTCCGGAAGTGAGCATCTTTGATGCTTATAACGTACCTATCAACTCACCGGGAAAATTGGCGCGTATCCGCACATCGGAAAATGCCTTACTGGTTGTTAATTACGCGACCAATGATTTTATGCAGGCGGAGCACACCGGTGTGACTGTGCCGGTGCTGACCAATCAGCAGGGCGTCGGCAGGGTGCCGTCGATGATTCTCCAGCCGGAGCTGTTCAATATAATGACGGATTATCTGAGGCTGTGAGATTGAAGGCAGTTAGTGAGCTGGTCAGGATAATCTTGGATAATGGCTGTGCTAAGCTATTGTGATTGCTGAAACCAGCACTGAACCTGGACGTGCGGCCAGCCGCCTCGCTAAAATCAGAATAAACCATATGAATACAAACGCCATTAAGCCGATTCTGCACATCCTTATGCTTTACTTTATATTCCTGCTGTTGCCCGCGCATGCCGGTAATGAAGTTCAGGAATACTCGCCCTATGCTGCCAGCGAAAAGCAAAAACGGGTACTTTGGGGGGAAACCCACTTGCACACCACTCTATCTTTGGATGCGCGTGCTTTTGGCGTTGAGTTGGACCAGGAAACCGCCTACCGTTTCGCCCGCGGCGAACAGGTGACATCAACCCATGGGTTGCCGGTCAAACTCTCGAGGCCACTGGATTTTCTGGTTGTGTCTGATCACTCGGATGCTATGGGTACCATGGCGGAGATTATCCGCGGCAACAAGGAGTTTATCGCAGATCCAATCGTCGCGGACTGGTTCAAGCGGCTGAACGATCTTGACGCGGAAGACATACTAAATACCCGCATGGAAGTGATGCGTGCGTTAACCAACGGGTCGGCCCCCGACCTGCTGTTTGACACTGGTTTTTTCAAAACCACCTGGCAAAATTATTTACAAAAGGCAGAGGAGTTTAATGAGCCGGGCCGCTTCACCACGATAATTGGATACGAATGGACGTCGTCACCCGAAGGTAGCAATTTGCATCGCAATGTGTTGTACCGAGACGGTGCTGACAAGGCCTCGACAACATTACCCTTCACAACATTCGACAGCGACAACCCGGAGGATTTGTGGCGTGCGCTGGAGGACTATGAGAGAAAATCCGGCGGGCAGGTATTGGCCATCGCGCACAACGGTAATATCAGCAATGGCATTATGTTTCCGGAGATAAACCCTGCCACCGGCGAACCGCTGACTCGGGAATACGCAGAGACGCGGGCGCGCTGGGAGCCGATATACGAGGTGACACAGATCAAGGGCGATGGTGAAACTCACCCCTTGCTGTCACCCACTGATGAATTTGCCGACTACGAAACATGGGCACGCGGCAATTTCGAGGGCGTACCCAAAACCGACGCTATGATCCCCTACGAATATGCGCGGGCGGCGCTTACCCGGGGACTGAAAATCGATAGCTCTGTCGGTGCAAATCCCTATCAATTTGGCATGATCGGTGCCACGGACAGTCATACCGGCCTGGCTACCGGCGATGAAGATAATTTTTTCGGCAAGATGAGCTATATGGAGCCTTCAGCAAGCCGCTGGGACGGGGTATTGGGGGATACCGGCGGACAAAAAACATTCGGCTGGCAAATGGCCGCGTCCGGTTATGCAGGAGTGTGGGCGACTGAAAACACCCGCGAGGCCATTTTCGACGCCATGATGCGCCGAGAAACCTATGCCACTACCGGTCCGCGTATGACGGTTAAATTTGATGCACACTACGGCAAGCAGAGCGTACCGATGGGTGGTGAACTGAAAGGCAAAAGAAAAAGCGAGTCACCAATTTTCATGGTCAGCGCCTGGAAAGACCCTATGGGCGCGAACCTTGATCGGGTTCAGATTATAAAGGGTTGGCTGCAGGCTGACGGCAGCACCAGTGAAAAAATATTCAACGTGGCCTGGTCGGGAGACCGCCATCTCGACCGCTCGGGAAAGTTGCCTAGCGTGGGTAATACGGTGGATGTTTCAACCGCGACCTACAAGAACAGCATTGGTGCCGTTAACCTCGAAGTCGAGTGGCAGGATCCTGATTTTGATGGCGGTCAATCAGCTTATTACTACGCACGCGTGCTTGAAATACCGACACCTCGCTGGACCGCCTACGACGCCGTGCGGTTCAATGAAAAGATTGATAATGATGAAGTGCCAATGATCACCCGGGAAAGGGCCTATACGTCGCCGATCTGGTATCAACCGTAGAGCATCGCCACTGAAATGGTAAAGGTGTTGCCTAAACCTTATTTTTTATTCGGCGATTGTCTGTCGGTGATGATCACCGGGGCGCTCGCCTGCATTGTCGCTCTGGCTGTAACACCCTCAGGCTGGCCAATGATTCTGGCAATGATACCGGCAATGCTCAGCGGTATGATAGTGGCTTTGATTCTGGCTCCTCTGGTTTTCGTGCGTTATTTCGGCGCCATGGAAGTCATGGTGCCATCTATGCTCGGCGCGATGCTGGCCGGCATGTGGGCAGGCATGAAATTGACCATGAGTGGTGCCGGGTACACTCACGCTGCGATCGATGGAGCCCTAATTGGCGCAGCGTCGCTGGTATTTTGTTATCTGTTTAATATGCTCACGCAGGTTCGTGATACAAAGGTGCAGCATGAGCGCAGTGACTGATACTAAAACGCAGCGCAAGTGGGATCGTGCCGCGCCAAATTTCGATTTTATGGCGGGGCTGGGTGCCGAAAAGCGATGGGCGCCTCGCAAAGCGGAGCTTTTTAGGGAGATGCGGGGTAATGTTCTGTTTCTTGCGCTGGGAACCGGCTTGGACATTGAACATTTCCCCGTCGGCAAGACAATTGAGACCATCGATATCAGCCCCAGAATGCTCGAACTCGCGCAGCCAAAAATTGACGCCTATGACGGCACCATCAATGCGCACGTTATGGATGTTCACAATCTTGATTACCCGGCTGATCATTTTGATCAGATCTACACATCCTGCACGTTTTGTTCCGTGCCGCAACCAATTGATGGATTGAAGTCGCTCTATCGCGTGTTAAAACCGGGCGGTGAGCTGCGGATGTTCGAGCATACCGGTAGCCGCTATTTTCCGTTTAACCTGATGATGCATTTTATGACCTTGATCACCCGCAAAATCGGGCCGGACATGAACCGTACTACGGTCAAAAACGTGATCGCAGCAGGATTCAAGATTGTTGAAGTCAGGCCGGTGTATCTTGACGTGGTAAAGACCATCATCGCC
>JAHHOC010000126.1 GCA_018677115.1 Arenicella sp.
CGATAGACGAGGTAAATATAGACTTTGAAGTGTTAGGACCCTCGGAAGTCAACCAGGGAGAAAATGACGTATTATTGGTCGCCTGCCGGCGCAGTATTGTCGATGATTATATTGATCTTGTAGAGGAAGCCGGACTTGAGCTCAATCAGGTTGATATTGATACCTACGCACTGGAGCGGGTGTATCGCTCGCAGAGTAATCTTGCATCGAACTCCGATCAGCCGGTAGCCCTGTTTGACATCGGATTCTTTGGTTCACATCTGGTGGTGCTTGACAGTGACCGTGTGCTGTATTCGCGGCACCAGAGTTTTGGCGCTGCGCAATTAATTAAGTTAATTCGTAAGGAGTACGGCGTGTCTGCCGAGGAAGCGCAGGAGATTCTGCATTCAACGCAACCGCCTGCAGACTTTTTGGGAGCAGTGCAGGAACCCTTTGTCGAGATGTTGCGTCAGGAAATTAGCCGGGCGCTGCAGTTTTTTTACTCTTCGAGTTCTTATTCAACCATCGATAGCCTGGTGTTGTCAGGATCCAGCTGCGCCTTAAACGGGCTCGCCGGGGACCTGGAAGTTAAGATGAGAACCAAAGTCGCGGTATTAAATCCGGTAGCCAACGTTGTGGTGCAGAGGAATAGAGATGCCATCGCTGAAGTGGCTCCCGGTCTGGCTATTGCCTATGGCTTATCGTTAAGAGGTTTAATGTAATGGCCAATATTAATCTGCTTCCATGGCGTGAAGCGCAGCGCAGAGAGCGCAATCGTATCACTTATATTATGTGTGCCGCGATGTGTGCCGGCGCAGTATTTTTGGTGTTTCTCGGCAAACTTATAATGGACGGTCAAATTTCCAAACAGGAAAGACGCAATGCGTATATTGAAACTGAAATTGGCAAGCTGACAAAAGTTATCAAGGAAATTGAAGATCTTAAGGATAAGCGTGATGCCTTGCTGGCGAGAATGGAAGTTATTCAAACGCTACAGGAAAACCGCGCACAAATAGTTCACGTATTTGATGACCTGGTCACTAAAATGCCTAAAGGAGTACTCTACGACAGCATTAACAAAACTTCAGGCCAACTCAGGATTACCGGCAGAGCTCAGTCGAATGGGCGTGTATCTGCCCTTATGCGCAGCCTGGATGCTTCTGATTGGTTTGATAACGCTTCGTTGAAAGTTGTCGATGTAGTGGACCAGAATGGGTCCCTGGTCAGCAAATTTGATCTGGAAGTCAAAGAAGAGCGGAAAGATGATCGTATTGAGGGGCCATGAATCAGCTGAGGCTATTCCGAGCGCAGAATAAATAATATGAACTTAGTAGAAGAATTAAGCAATATAGACTTCAATGATTTTGCGTCGTGGACACGTCGCGTTAAATTGCTTGTGGCGGGTGTCGCGTGCGTTGCCATTATAATCGCCGGCTATAACCTGGTTATAAAAGATCAGCGGGCCGAACTGGCGCAATTGGAGCGCAAGGAACCCCAGCTGAAGAACTCATATCTTGAAAAGAAAGCGCTGGCCATTAACCTCGATGCCTACAAGGCGCAGATGGTTGAAGCGGAAGAAACCTTTGGAGTCCTGTTAAAGCAGTTGCCGAACGAGAGTGAGATCCCTGATCTGTTGATTGATATGACACAGGTCGGTCTGTCCAGGGGATTGCAGTTTGAGCAAATTAAACCCGGTAATACGATTGAAAAGGATTTCTACGCGGAAAAACTGGTTAACATCAAGGCCAACGGGGAATATCACCAGATTGCAAATTTTGTCAGTGACATTGCCGCCTTGCCAAGGATCATCAACGTGGACAATTTCAAGCTGAAAAGGGGGCCTGACGGCGGCAACAACCTGACGTTAGAAGCAGTAACAAAAACCTATCACTATGTGGAAGAAAGCTATGTTAGTGACGGATCCTGATAGTTCCTCATTGATTCGGCTTTCGAGTGAATCTGCAACGTTGTGCGCGGCAGCTCGCAGGCTTGCTCTGTTGTGCGTTGCCTGTTTCACATTGCTGGGTTGCCAGAGTTCTGAGTTATCCGATCTTGAGGAATTCGTGACTACGGCCTATCAGGATAAGAAGCCTGAAATCGAGCCATTGCCGGAAATTCAACCTTACACAGGATTCGAGTACTCCGCAGCAGATGAAAACGATCCATTTGGTGAAAGTAACATAGTTACCACCCGGGCTGGAGACTCGCCGGTTGCCGGCGGGATTGGCCCGGATCAAAACCGACGCAGGGAGCCATTGGAAGAATATCCACTCGATGCTCTCAAACTGGTCGGCACGATGGAAAAAGAGACGCGGCCCTGGGTAATAGTGCAGACGTCGGAAGGAACTGCTCACCGTGCGACGGTGGGCAATTATATGGGGCAGAACGAAGGCAAGATTAAACAGATCAGGCTGGATGAGCAAGCCGTTGTTTTGGTTGAATTGGTACGAAACAGTGCCGGTCGCTGGGTAACGCGGGAAGTTGAGATAACAATCGATGAATAACATTTGCAGGAAAAACATTATGAGAGCTATGCGATATCATGCTTCGACAAAATTAAAGCGATTGATGCTTGCCTCCGTTGTTTTGTTCGCCGGCATCGGATTAGCTAGCGGAGGCTTTGCTGGAAGCGTCGTTTCCTCAAGTTACGCACAGGAGTCGGCCAATTTGACTGGTATCATCTACAGCAAACTGGCTGGCAATGATGTGCAGATAAATCTGGTCACAGATGGAGAGGTGGGCGAACCCGGGAGTTTCAGCACCGACAATCCAGCGCGAATCGCACTCGATTTTTTTGGTCTGCGCAAACAAATGGCGGCTGACACAATAGATATAGATGCGGGTCAGGTGGAGAGCGTGGTAGCAATTGAGACCCCCGATCGTACGCGCATCATTGTTAATCTGGTGAATACAGCACGTTACGATGTAGCACCTTCCGAAAACGGTTATGCAATCACCGTGTTCAACACTCAATTCGATGATAGTGAAGGTGTTGAGCCAAAGCCTTTTGCCAAACGGCCGGATATTGTTCCTGACACCGATGTTACCAACATTGATTTTCGTCGCTCAGAAGCCGGTGGCGGCAGCCTGACAGTTGATCTCAGTGATGATGGAGTGACCATAGATACACGCGAACGCGACGGCGAAATTATCGTCGACATTCTTGGCGTCAATCTACCTAAAGAATTGGAACGCAGGCTGGACGTGATTGATTTTGCCACCCCGGTAAGAATGGTCGATGCCTTTCAAAATAGCGACAACGTTCGTTTGGTGATCGTGCCGCAGGGAAAGTATCAGCATCTGTCTTTTCAATCGGGTAACCGCTTTACCCTGGTTGTTGACCCGATCGTGGAAACTGTCGAAGACAAGCGTAAGGAAGAGGACCTTGCTCTCGGTTATGAAGGCGAGCGCCTGTCTATAAATTTCCAGAAAATTGATGTGCGTTCTGCGCTCGCTGTAATTGCCGATTTTACTGGTATTAATTTCGTCACCAGCGATTCAGTCCAAGGTGAAATCACCATCAATCTTAAAAATGTGCCGTGGGATCAGGCATTGGACGTGATAATGAGAACCAAGGGCCTTGCTAAACGCGAGAGGGGCAATGTTATCTGGGTGGCTCCGGCAGCTGAAATTGCTAAGGTTGAAGAAGATGAATTAAAAGCAAACGCGCTGGTGGAGGAGTTTGCACCACTTGTTTCTGAGATCATCCAGATTAATTACGCCAAGGCCAAAGATATAGCCGAAGTGATCAAGTCGGTAAAAGTTGTACGTCAGGGTAATGTAGCGTCGACGTCGTCTTTCAGTGGTACTCAGCGAGCTTCCCTGAATGTGACTGAGACCGACAAGAATTCCCTGTTGACTGCTCGCGGCAGCGTCACCGTCGATGAAAGAACTAACAGTCTGTTGGTTCAGGATGTCGCTGATAAAATCCAGGAACTCAGGAATCTGATTAACAAGCTCGATAAACCGGTGCGCCAGGTATTGATCGAGACCAGAATTGTGGAAGCCAGTGATACCTTCAGCAAGGAGTTAGGTGCCCGCCTCGGATTCCAGCGGATAACCACCAACGCCCGCTTGCCCGGTCAGTCAGGATCGGATATTGGCACTTTTGTAGGCAGTGGCACGACAGAAGGCCTGTTCACAATATCGGATCCTGATCGCCAGGATGTCGATTCTGACAACAATGGTATCCGCGATACGGTTTATGATGCTTCACGCAATACGCCCGGCGGCCTGTCGGTTGATTTGGGAGCGAATGGCATTGAGGGCAACCTGCCCGCGTCCTACGCGTTTGATATATTCAAGGCCGGCATTGGCTATGAGCACCTGATAACGCTGGAGCTATCCGCACTCGAAGCTGATGGCCGGGGCAAGATCGTTGCCAGCCCACGCCTGGTAACAGCAAATCAGAAGGAAGCGATCATCAAGCAAGGTGAAGAGCGTGTGTTTACAGTGATCAGCGATGACAATGTCGAAGTGGAAACAAAAGAAGCAGTTCTGGCACTTGAGGTGACTCCGCAGATAACCCCGGATGATCGCGTGATACTTGATGTGAAGATAACCCAGGATTCATTTATTCCTTTAGGTGCCGGTGGTGGCCAGAACGTCGCTGCAGCCTTGCGCAAAAAAGAAATAGTGACACAGGTCCTGACCAATAATGGCGAAACCATTGTGATTGGTGGTATCTATCAGGAAGAATATCAGTACGGTGAAACCAAGGTTCCGATTCTGGGCGATTTGCCATTTATCGGAAATCTATTTAAGAAAAAATCGACGCGAGACGATCGCACAGAACTATTGATCTTTTTAACACCTAAAATCATCAGCCCTAAATTGAATTTAGGATAATCATCCCGATATTTAATCCGTCAGCAAAAGCAGGAGTGTTGCTCCTGCTTTTGCATTATGATTGGGCCCCGCCACTCTGTGGCCGCGGGCGGCACTATTGGAACAGTTAGCGAATGCAGAATATTATATTGATTGGGCCCATGGGGTCAGGTAAAACAACTGTTGGTAAGCAGTTGGCAAAGCGTACCCGCATGGATTTCGTGGATTCGGATCATATGATCGAAGAACGTTGCGGGGTGTCGATTTCGACTATCTTCGACATAGAGGGGGAAGAGGGATTTCGCAAACGGGAAACCAAAATGTTAACTGAGCTGTGTGCCAGGAACGGCATCGTCCTGGCTACCGGTGGTGGCGCTATCGCCAGTGAAGAAAACCGTAGACTGCTGCGTAAGCGGGGCTTTGTGGTTTATTTGAAAACGTCGGTCGAAACTCAGCTGGCAAGGACGCACAAGACCCAGAATCGCCCGCTGCTGGAAAATGTAGATGCCGAGGAAAAGCTAACTCAACTGATGAACGAGCGCGGAAAGCTGTATGAACAGGAGGCTGACCTGACGGTCATATCCGGTGACCGAGTGGTATCCAAGGTGGTTGAGGAAATATTGCAGGTGGTAGACAAATAGGCCCCGCTGAAACAGCCTTTTGATCCAGTAATTGCAGGCCTCTTGCGCCGTTTCCCACAGGGCTGTGAAGTGACTTTCATACCTGTATAAAGTATAATCCCCATCCTTTTTTGACGCCCTGCAGGCGAATGCCCAGGTGTTGCCCGCGACAGTATTATTTCGATGCATCATTCTCGCTCGATGCCCCCAGAGCTATGTGGCAATGGGCGGGCATCGCAACTGATTAAGCACGACATGTTTGGCAGAACAATGCGGTGCGCGGCAGATTACACAAGGGTAGTTGCTGGATTGCCATAGCACGGCAAAATAACTCAAGACAGTCGAACCGGTATCGCAAGTGACAAAAGTTCCACAGCAAAATGATGGTAATGATCAATACCCTCTGTACCACGATGGCGGAGGCTTGTATCGGTCTGAATTTGAGCGCGACAATTGTGGCTTCGGGCTTATCGCCAATATGGATGGCGAAGCCAGCCATTGGCTGATAAAGACGGCAATAGGTGCGCTGGCCCGTTTAACCCATCGTGGTGCGGTCGCGGCGGATGGCAAAACAGGGGATGGTAGTGGTTTGTTAATCAGTATGCCTGATGTATTTATGCGCCGCGTGGCAAAACAACACAGCATCGAATTGGCTCCGCTTTTCGCGACCGGGTTGGTGTTTCTCAATTCGCAGCCCAGTCTGGCAGAAGAGGCTCGTTCCCGTTTAAACGAGCATTTACAAGCCCAGGGGCTGAATGTCTGTGGCTGGCGGACAGTGCCACTGGATTTGACGGCGTTGGGCGAGCAGGCGAAAGCATCGCTACCACACATACAACAGGTTTTTGTCAGCGCGGCGCAAGAGCTGCAACAGGAAGAATTAGAACGGCGGCTGTTTCTGGCCCGCCGCGCCACCGAAAAGCAGGTCAGTGGCGAAGACCAGCAGTTTTATATCCCCAGTTTGTCGAGCCGAGTGATTCTCTACAAAGGTTTGGTAATGCCGGAGTATCTGCCGGTGTTTTTCCAGGACCTGAATGATCCCGAGATGGCCGCTTCGCTTTGTTTATTTCACCAGCGTTTTTCTACCAATACCCTACCCCAGTGGCGGTTAGCGCAACCGTTTCGATACCTGGCTCACAATGGTGAAATAAATACCATAAAGGGTAACCGCAACTGGGCCATGGCGCGCGGCAGTAAGCTCACCTCCAGCACTTTTCCAAAGCTTGGCGAGGCCCATCCTTTTGTCACTGCCAACGGTTCTGATTCCATGAGTCTGGACAATATGCTGGAAGTCCTGTTGATGGGAGGCATGGATATTTTTAGAGCCACCCAGACCCTGGTGCCGCCGGCCTGGCAAAACGCAGAACATATTGATCCTGACCTAAAGGCCTTCTATCGATTCCAGGCAATTCATACTGAGCCATGGGATGGTCCAGCCGGCATTGTGCTGACTGATGGGCGTTACGCATGCTGCGCATTGGATCGCAATGGACTGAGGCCAGCTCGCTACGTTATTACCAAAGACCGCACCATCACATTGGCTTCAGAAACCGGTGTGTATGACTATAAACAATCCGAAGTGGTCGAGAAGGGCCGCTTGAAGCCCGGTGAAATGCTGGCGGTGGATACGCATAACGGCACATTAATCAGCCCCCAGCAAGTACATGAAAAAATTAAGTCACAACACCCGTATAAGCAGTGGCTGAAAAAAAATGTGGTACGGCTGAAGTCCGCGCTTACTGAAGAGGAAGCGACCCTTGCGATAACCGAAAGTT
Organism: Arenicella sp.; assembly: GCA_018677115.1. GTDB lineage: Bacteria > Pseudomonadota > Gammaproteobacteria > Arenicellales > Arenicellaceae > Arenicella. The sequence goes on from JAHHOC010000126.1 coordinate 7,199, forward strand.
CGTTACGCATCTATCAGAAAATGTTCCAGATATGCGGTGAAGAGCGTACTGATGTACTGCGTATTCTTGCCGAATCGGCGCTTGAGGCAACCGGTTCTATGGGTGATGACACACCGATGGCAGTTTTGTCGTTACGGCATCGATTGTTGAGTGATTACTTTCGGCAACAATTCGCACAGGTAACGAACCCGCCTATTGATCCTATTCGAGAGCAGATAGTGATGTCGCTGGAGACCTACTTTGGCAGCGAGAGCAGTTTATTTGATGTTAATGAATCAATGGCTAAAGCCATTGTTGTTGACTCTCCGGTTCTATCCACCGGTAAGTATCTGCGACTGTTGGCAAATGACGACGAAGATTTCAGGCATTGTGAAATCGATATCACCTTCGCTGACACGTCCAGTCTGCAAACCCGCCTGAAAGAGATTTGTGAGGAAGCGCGCACTGCAGTGGAGTCCGGCTGTAGAATTGTAGTTTTGTCTGATCGGGCAATTGCCCGCAACAGGTTGCCTGTGCAAGCGCTGCTGGCCACCGGCGCGGTACACCATCATCTGACCCGTGAAGGAATACGCTGCAACGCTAATATTGTGGTCGACACAGCCACCGCCCGTGACTCTCACCAGTTTGCCGTGCTCATTGGCTATGGGGCCACGGCGGTGCATCCATACCTGGCTTTTGAAACCGTCATTGATATGGCGCGCAGTGGAGATCTGCAGGGTGATTTGAGTGGCTTGCTGCGCTCCTATCGCAAGGGCGTTAATAAGGGTCTGTATAAAATAATCTCCAAAATGGGGATTTCCACGATTCACAGCTATCGCGGTGCACAATTATTTGAAGCAGTCGGGCTTGCTGAAGAAGTTATAGATTTCTGTTTCCGCGGCACTACCAGTCGTATCCAGGGTGCCGGTTTTGCAGATCTAGAGCACGATCAGCGCGTGTTGCGTGATTTCGCATGGGACCCTACAACCAGTCTTGATCAAGGTGGTTTATTGAAATATATCCATGGCGGCGAGTACCACGCTTATAATCCGGACGTCGTGCAAACCCTGCATGCTGCAGTTGAGAGTGGTGACTATTCCTTGTACCGCGATTACGCTGATGTGGTGAATAAGCGTACGCCGATGGTGCTGCGTGATTTACTCGGTTTGAATGAAGCAGTTGAACCGGTTGCTTTGCAAGACGTGGAACCCTGGGAAGATATTGTATTGCGCTTTGACAGTGCCGGCATGTCTTTGGGGGCACTCTCACCGGAGGCACATGAGTCGCTGGCTGAAGCAATGAATACGCTGGGTGGCAGGTCTAATTCGGGCGAGGGCGGAGAGGATGAGGCACGCTATGGAACCGTAAAAATGTCTAAAATTAAGCAGGTAGCATCCGGTCGTTTTGGTGTAACACCACACTATCTGGTTAATGCGGAAGTGTTGCAGATAAAGGTGGCGCAGGGAGCAAAACCAGGCGAAGGTGGACAGTTACCCGGCCATAAGGTTAATGAGCTGATTGCCCGTCTACGGTTTTCCAAGCCCGGTGTGGCGCTGATTTCACCGCCGCCACATCATGACATATACTCGATCGAAGACCTGGCGCAATTGATCTTTGACTTGAAGCAAGTCAATCCGCAGGCACTGGTTTCTGTCAAGCTGGTTGCCGAAGCGGGCGTTGGTACCATTGCCGCCGGTGTAGCCAAGGCCTACGCAGACTTGATTACCATATCGGGTTATGACGGTGGCACTGGCGCCAGTCCTTTGACCTCGGTGCGTTATGCCGGCTCACCGTGGGAGCTGGGTTTAACCGAGGCTCACCAGACTTTACGTGCCAATGACTTACGGGACAAAGTCCGCTTACAAACCGACGGCGGCCTTAAAACAGGATTAGACGTTGTCAAAGCCGCCATATTGGGTGCAGAAAGCTTTGGTTTCGGTACCGGGCCAATGGTTGCGCTGGGCTGTAAATACCTTCGCATCTGTCACCTGAACAACTGTGCAACAGGCGTTGCCACACAGCACAATATCCTGCGGCAAAAACATTATGTGGGTACTGCTGAGCGAGCGATAAATTATTTCAAGTTCATTGCTATGGAAACCCGCGAGTGGATGGCAAGGTTGGGTGTTACCCGGCTGACCGATTTAGTCGGCCGCACTGACCTGCTGGTGGCGCTTGACGGCGTCAGCGACAAGCAGCGTAACCTGGATCTTTCGCAAATACTGTCCGATGCCGGAGTGCCAGCTGACAAGCCACAGTTTTGTGTTGCGCCGAGCAACCGGCCGTTTGATAAAGGCGAGCTAGCCGAAAAAATGGTAGCAGACATGTTGCCAGCGATTGAAAGTCGCAGTGGTGGAAATTTCAGTTATCAGGTAAAAAATGTGCACCGCTCAATTGGTGCACGTGTATCCGGAGAAATAGCACGTCGCTATGGAAATGAGGGCCTTGGTGACGCGCCCATTACCATCAACCTTACCGGCACTGCCGGCCAGAGTTTTGGGGTCTGGAATGCTAATGGGCTGGATATAAATTTGCAGGGCGATGCCAACGATTACGTTGCCAAGGGCATGTCCGGCGGCAATATTGCGATCTATCCCCCCTCGGATATCAGCTATGTCGCCAGCGAATCAATCATTATAGGCAACACCTGTCTTTATGGTGCCACAGGCGGGCATCTTTTTGCTGCCGGCCGCGCCGGTGAAAGGTTTGCAGTGCGTAATTCGGGTGCCCTGGCGGTGGTCGAGGGTCTGGGCGATCACGGTTGTGAATACATGACCGGTGGCGCAGTCTGTGTGCTGGGCGAAACCGGTGTAAACTTCGGCGCCGGTATGACTGGCGGAGTGGCTTTCGTGCTGGACGAAGATCGCACTTTCATCGATCGCTATAATCATGAGTTGATTGATACCTCTAGATTAATGCCCGAAGCCATGGAGTCCTATGCTCATTACCTGCAATTGATGATTGAAGCACATTTCGCAGCAACCAATAGTGCGCGGGCTATGGAAATACTGGAAGATTTCACCGATTATTTGCCCAAGTTCTGGATGATCAAACCCAAAGCAAGTGATTTGGATACGTTAATCGATTCATTGTCCGCAGCAGCGTAATAATAGACTAAGCCATCATGGGTAATAACTTTCAATTTCTCGACCTGCCGCGCAAGGATCCGGACAAGGTGCCGGCTCTGGAACGCACCAGGCATTTTGACGAGATATACGGTGAATATGACGTTGAACAGGCTGCCGCCCAGTCTGACCGTTGTCTGGATTGTGGCAATCCTTATTGTGAATGGAAATGCCCGGTACACAACTTTATCCCAAATTGGTTGAAGCTGGTGGCCGAGGGTAATTTGTTTCAGGCGGCAGAATTATCCCACCAGACCAACTCTCTTCCCGAAGTATGTGGGCGTATTTGCCCACAGGATCGTCTATGTGAGGGTGCCTGTACCCTGAACGATGGATTTGGCGCTGTGACCATTGGTTCAGTTGAAAAATACATCACCGATGAAGCCCTCCGCCAAGGCTGGCGGCCTGATATGTCAAAGGTCACCTGGACTGATAGAAAAGTGGCTGTCATCGGCGCTGGACCGGCCGGACTGGGCTGTGCAGATATTCTGGTTCGCAATGGTGTAAAACCCGTGGTGTTCGACAAGTATCCGGAGATAGGGGGATTGTTAACCTTTGGTATCCCACCGTTCAAGCTGGAGAAGCAAGTGGTTAGAACGCGTCGTGCAATTATGGAGGAAATGGGAGTGCAGTTCGTGCTACAGACTGAAATTGGCAAGGACATACATTTTCAACAATTGCTGGATGAGTACGACGCCGTTTTCCTTGGCATGGGAACCTACACCTATATGCAGGGAGGTTTTGCCGGCGAGGATCTCGACGGAGTGCATGAGGCGCTGCCTTATCTTATATCTAACGTTGACCGCCTGATGGAGTTTGAGCGGCAAGCCGGGGACTACATCGATATGCAAGGCGCCCGGGTGGTTGTTTTAGGCGGTGGTGATACCGCCATGGACTGCGTGCGTACGGCAGTAAGGCAGGGAGCGCAGAGCGTCACCTGTGCATATCGCCGTGATGAAAAAAACATGCCGGGTTCCATGCGTGAGGTCGCTAACGCGAAAGAAGAGGGTGTCGAATTTCTATGGAATCGTCAACCGGTTGAGATAGTAGGTGAAAATGGCAGAGTGAGTGGAGTCAAACTGGTAACAACCCAGTTAGGTGAGCCGGATGAGCGTGGCCGACAGCGTCCCGAGACAGTACCGGGGTCGGAACAGATGCTGGAAGCTGATCGGGTAATCGTAGCTTTTGGTTTTCGCCCCAGTCCTTCGAGCTGGTTCGATGAACACAACATTGAAATTAACGACTGGGGTGGCGTTAAGGCATCGAGTGAAAAGGCACTAAAATTCCAAACCACCAATCCCAATGTTTTTGCCGGCGGTGACATGGTGCGCGGTTCCGACCTGGTTGTCACTGCAGTGTACGAAGGTCGTGAAGCAGCACAGGGAATTCTTAATTATTTAGAGACAAAGTGACTAAGCCGCATGCGCAAAACTATTGATAACAAAGATCGCTTGATTGTTGCCCTGGATGTGCCGACCGCCGCTAAGGCGAAGGCAATGGTTGAATTGCTGGATGATGCCGTCAGTTTCTACAAGATTGGCCTCGAGCTATTTATGTCCGGTGAGTATTTCGAACTGCTCAACTACCTTTCCGGCAAGGGTAAAAAGATATTCGTGGATCTTAAGTTTTTTGACGTGCCGGCAACCGTCGGGCGAGCTGTGGCACAACTGAACGGCAAGGGGATCACTTTTGCCACAGTACACGGCAATGACGGCATCATGCGAGCGGCAGCCGAAAACAAAGGCGATGTACAGGTGTTGGCAGTGACGGTATTGACCAGTCTGGATCGTGGCGATCTGGATGATCTGGGTTTTGATTGTGATGTCAGCAACCTTGTGCTGTCCCGCGCGCGGCGGGCAGTAGAATTGGGGTGTGATGGTGTAGTGGCATCAGGTCAGGAGGCTAGCGCGATGCGCCAGCGACTAGGGGACTCCTTTGTTGTAGTAACCCCTGGTATCCGGCCGGTCGACAATGACGATGATCAAAAACGGGTGGTTACCCCGGAACAGGCTTTCCGCAATGGCGCTGACTATATTGTGGTCGGCAGGCCAATTCGCGATGCCGATGATCCAAAACAGGCAGCACTCGATCTGCAGGTGGAAATCGCTAACGTGTTTGTTTGACGAGCACGTTGCAATTAATCGATTCAACATTAACATTGCGTAGTCCTTGCTGGCCGTTTCTGTGTGGTGGTGAGGCGTTGCAAAGTGTTGTTGCAACCCACGGGTCCTGTTGGATGTGTAGATGAATAGCGTATGGCAAATTTAAAAAACGATTTATACCTTCGTACACTGCGTGGCGAAAAAGTGGAGCGCACACCTATATGGGTGATGCGCCAGGCTGGCCGTTACCTTCCGGAATATCGAGCTACCCGAAAGCGGGCAGGAGATTTCCTCACCCTGTGCAAGACCCCGGAGTTAGCTTGTGAAGTGACATTGCAACCGATCGACCGGTTTGGCCTCGATGCAGCTATTTTGTTTTCGGATATATTAACCATTCCGGATGCAATGGGCCTGGGCCTGGTGTTGGAAGAAGGGGTCGGTCCTGTTTTTGAGCGGCCATTGCGATCCGCTGCGGAGATAGCAGCACTTGGAGTGCCTGATGCAGAACAGGATCTGGGTTATGTCATGGATGCAGTGCGGGTGATTCGCGCAGAACTGGATGGGCGTGTTCCGTTAATTGGGTTTAGCGGCAGTCCCTGGACTCTGGCGAGTTATATGGTCGAGGGTCGCGGCAGCAAGGAGTTTCATCTGGTTAAGGGCTTGATGTTCGAGGATTCGCGCGCCATGCATCAACTGCTGCAGAAAGTTACCGAAGCAGTAATCGATTATCTTATCGCCCAGGCGGCCGCCGGTGCCCAGTCACTCATGGTGTTTGACACCTGGGGTGGCATGCTTTCGACTGCCAACTACCAAGCTTTTTCACTGCAATACATGAGTCAAATCGTAGCTGCCCTGAAATCTCATGAGCACAGCAGCGATGTCCCGCTTGTGTTGTTCACTAAAGGAGGTGGTCAATGGCTTGAGGCGATGGCAGATACCGGATGTGACGGATTGGGGCTGGATTGGACCGTCGACCTTGCCTCGGCCAAGCAGCGGGTTGGAGATCGTGTGGTGCTGCAAGGCAATATGGATCCGGTGGTGATGAACACAGGGCCAGACCAGGTTCGTGATCAGGCGCTCAGTGTGTTGGCCGCTTACGATCATCACGGCGAGCATGATAAAGGGCACGTGTTTAATCTGGGTCATGGTATTCAGCCCCATGCCAAGCCGGACAACATGCAGGTTCTGGTGGAGACCATAAAAAGCCATAGTGGCAGTTTCCACCTGCCGAATGATTAGTTTTGGAGTTATCGAATCAAACATTTATCTCGGCAGCGCTCCACAGGCCGAGGTGGATGTACTGCGTCTCAAGAACATGTCAGTGAGCGCTGTACTGTCGCTGCAAAGTGATGAAGATTTTAAATATCATCGAATTGATATAAATGATCTGCAGCACGCCTATGATAGCAACGACATACTGTTGCAACGCTTTCCAATTATTGATTTCGATGAAACGGATTTGGGTAACAACTTGGCGCGACCGGTTCACGCCCTGCATCAATTATTGGAGCGCGGACATCGAGTTTATGTTCATTGCAACGCCGGTGTTTGCCGCGCTCCAGCTACTGTGCTGACTTATCTCTGTCACTATCGGGGAATGACTCTGGAGCAGGGAATGACCTATATCCGCAATAACCGGCCACAGGCCAACCCGTATCTACGGGCTGTTGTACGGGCTTTAACCGAGTTGACCCAACAACCGTAGCAGCATCATCCCAGTGCTATCGTTGAAATTTGGTCGACAGCACAATCGATGAAGTGGTTTTCACTATACCGTCTGTATTACCGATCGCGTCCAGCACCTGATCCAGGTCCTGAGTCGATTCTGCGTTCACAATGGCCAGCATCTCGTGAATACCGTTCACCGCGTGCAGCGCCCTTATCGCTGGAATGTTCTTCAGGTTGGCAACAATCTGCGTCGACTTTTTCGGGTCTGAGCTGATCATGACATGTGCCTGCACACGCCCGCGTTCGTAGGCGTCACTGAGCCGCACTGTATAACCGGTAATAATGCCTCGCTTTTCAAGGCGTTCGATCCGACTGGTTACTGTTGTTCGTGACATACCCAGCGCACGGGCTATCTCCGCGGTAGCTGCACGGCTGTTGGCACTTAACAGGCCTAATAAGGCCTTATCTTTACCATCAATGATCATATCGTCGTATTATTGGTCATATTGGATAAAAATGCACTGTATAATGATCAAATTGGGTGATCATTATGACCGTAAAGGCGGCTATCATCGCCTTGGTGAATAAGCAACGCGGTGTCTTAAAATGAAGAAAGTCTTACTTTTGGGTTCCGGCAAGATTGGCGCGATCATTGCTGAAATGCTGTCCTCCAGTGGGGACTACCACGTTACTGTGGCTGATCGTGATCAGGCCCAGCTGGACCGGCTAAGCACGGGCCAGAATGTTGAAACACTGGTGCTGGACGTGACCGACGACAGGTCGCTTACCCGAGCCATGGAGGGCAAGTTTGCCGCATTGAGTGCATGCCCGTTTGATATTACCAAGCATGTAGCGCGATCCGCAGCGGCGATGGGTGTACATTACTTCGATCTGACCGAAGACGTCGCCTGTACCAAGCTGGTTAAATCGCTTGCCGCTGAGACCAACTGCGCCTTAATGCCGCAATGTGGACTAGCACCTGGCTTCATTACTATTGCCGCCTATGATCTGGCCAAACGGTTTGACGAATTGCACGATGTGCACATGCGTGTCGGTGCTCTGCCCAAGTACCCATCCAACGCACTTAAATACAACTTGACCTGGTCGACTGACGGGCTAATCAATGAGTACTGCAATCCGTGTGAGGCTATCGT
>JAHHOC010000130.1 GCA_018677115.1 Arenicella sp.
GCTTTGCACCGTGCCGGGCGGTTGGCTAAGTATCGATTCGTGAGTGGGGCCGCCGCCGCGGCCTATAGTGCCGCCACGGCCATGAAACAATAAACATTTGATTTGATGTTGCCCGCATACCCTGACAATCCGTTGCTGGGCTCTATACAAATTCCAGCTTGACGCCAGAATGCCGCCATCTTTGCACGAATCTGAATAGCCCAGCATCACTTCCTGCTGGTCGCCACGGAAACCCAGCATCTGACGATACAGGGGAATATTGAACAGCTGCTGTAGAATTTGCTCCGCCAGTTCAAGGTCCTTGACTGTTTCAAATAGCGGCGCAATATGAATTTGACTGTCTACCGTTCCGTCGGCCTTGACGGTGATCAATCCGGCTATCCTGGCCAATAGTGCCACTTCCATTATATGGCTGGCACTGTGAGTCATGGAAATAATGTAGCTGCCAAAACAATTTGTCGACAGCTCGTTGCGCATCGTCTGAAAAAGTTCAAAAACTGCCAGTATCTCGGTGCTCTGAACGGTTAATTTTTTGGCGTCGTACTGCAAATCATGCTCTGCGCCGATTTGGTCGGTAAGCCATTTGATTCTACCCGGCTCATCCATGGCGAGATAATTTAGAGCTTGTTCACTGTTGGCCGCAATCTCGTGGACAGCGTTGCTATGCAGGGAAGATTCCTGCCTGATGTCCATCTGCGAAAGGTAGAATCCGCAACTGCCAATTAAGCAAAGTAAATCCTGCAGGCTGCCTCGGGTTAGATTGGATTCATTATTATCAAACAGCGTGTCTGCCAACAACTGCAACTCAGCCAGCAACTCTGCCTCACAACCGTAAGCCAGGGGTTCGCCGCTGCCGCTGTCATCCCCGGTCCGTGCCCTGGCCTGCGCCATGGTGGCCAGTAAGCGTTGCTCAACTAATGAGAGGTAATGACGATAGGGTTCATTTTTATATTTGGCATGAGCCGGTTGCGCGGTAAGGTAGTCCAGTAGTTTAGAGGGTCGCCTGAAATGATCTATGCTGTGAGTCAGGATTTTGCTTAGTTCCTTCACCCGGCGTAAATACTCACTGAGAATTTCAACATGTTGCATACGTAGTGCGTCGCGGGTGATTGCCGGCGTTACAAAAGGGTTACCATCGCGGTCTCCCCCGACCCAGGTTCCAAAACGAATTATGTTGGGCAGGTCGAGCTGTTTGCCCCTGGCCTCTGGGTAAACTCGTTTTATAGCCCGCTCCAGGTCGCGATAGATTGCCGGCAGGCAGGCGAAGATACTCTCGCGGAAATAGTACAGGGAGTTTTCAATTTCATCATAAACGGTGGGCTTTTCAGGTCGTACCATTTCGGTTTTCCAGAATATCTGGATCATTGCCTTGAGCCGTTGTCGCTGCTCATCAATTTCTAACTGTGAGTGGCAGTTTGTATTTAACCTGCTGTATTCACTGTGAATTCTATGCAAAGCTTCCAGTACTACCGGAGGTTTCGCCTCAGTGGGGTGTGCAGTAAAGGTCGGCTGATAGTGCAGGCTGGAGATTAGTTCCAGAACTTGCTCGAGAGATTTTCCCTGTTCGCGAAATCCCGATACTGTATCTTCAAAGGAGTTCGACCATGTTTCTCCCTGAGCTTCCTTCTCCGAACGCTGCCGCTGCGCCAAATCATCTTCAGCTATATTTGTGAGGTGGAAGAACGTGCTGAAGGCGTGGATGATACGATCGATATCGGGACTATTAAATTTATCGATCTGCTTAAGAAGTTCGCTCTTCCTTGCGTCGTTTGGTACCAGTCGCTGCTGGATAAATCCCTTGCGTAATTGTTCCACCGCATCAAAAATTTCCTGGCCCTCCTGCTGCAGGATTACTTCGCCCAGCAAGTCGGGCAGCAGAGTGCGGGATAAATTATTGTTATCTTTTGCGGTGTCATCGACCTGTGTTAGCTGTTTCATTCAATCAATACATTGTCTCTTGCTGGCTTCCGGCAGTATAGCACCGGCCTGTTCAAGCAGAGATCAAAGCGATGTCGAGAGCAACCGAGTGGCGCGGGTTGTCTTTGTCAGGTCCTGCGGAGGTCGTTGATGGTGAACATCAGAGGCAGCCGGAGTTACATCTTTGTTGCGGATTTCTGGCAAAATGTATGGAGATGAGGTAGCCAACTGCTCTATGCTTTGCGTTTGCGGGAGCAGGAAGTTCAGGTTCGGTTTTGGACTGGATTTGCCTTTAGCAGGATCGTCAGCTTATTTTTCACTGGGTTTTAGTTATGAAAGCTTCTTTTTATCGGGAACAAGTCGAGCGTGTAGTGCAGATGGTAAAGCAAAACCGCGGTGACGAATCCGACCATATGGATACTATGCCGGTGGCTAGTCTCATCGATCCTCAGCGACTGCAGTTGGAACAGGGTATGTTCCGCCAGCTTCCGTTGCTTATTGCGCACTGTAGTGAATTGCAGGGGGCGGGAAATTATGTGGTAAGAGAGTTAGACGGAAGATCATGGCTGCTGGTGCGCGGTAAAGATGGTGTCGCACGTGCTTTTTATAATTACTGCCAGCATCGCGGGACCAAGTTGGTGCAGGATGAAAAAGGTTGCAAGAATCGTTTTTCCTGCCCATACCATTCCTGGACCTACAGTTCCAGCGGCGAACTGGTAGGTGTGCCTAGAGCAGATTTGTTTGAAGGAATTAATAAAGCCGAAAAGGGGCTCAAACAGGTAGATTTACAGGAAGCCCATGGATTTTTATGGCTAACGCAGGATCCGCAATGCGTTCAACCGATAACAAATTACTTCGCTGGTTTGAATGATGATTTGGAAGCCCTCAATCTGGGTTCCTATTATGTATTTTTTGACAAGACGCGTCGGCTGAATGCGAATTGGAAGTTGCCGATTTTCGCTTTTCTGGAGTCCTATCACATAGGCACACTACACCGTAATTCGATCGCTGATTTCTTTGTCGAAAACGTCGCCCTAAGTGAGCAGTTTGGGCCGCATATCAGATCTTTTGTGCCGCGCAAGAACGCGGTTGAATTGGCAGGTGTCGACCTGGATCAGGTAAACCTGAGTGAATACATTACCCCGACTAATATCCTGTTTCCCAATGTTTGTATGATTTCCCACCCTACCAGCTATTCAATAATCTCCATGTTTCCGGGCCAGACGCCTGGCACCAGCAGCTGGCGGCATCAGTTGCTGGTTCCGGAAATGCCGTCAACCGAAGCCGAACACGCGCATTTTGCCAAGACTGTTGCAGTACTGGATGGCAAAACCTATGAAAAGGAGGATTTCTGGGTATCTGAACAAATACAGGAAGGCATCAATGCCGGCGCGATCAGTGAACTAACCCTCGGCAAAAACGAGAACCTGATCAAGTTTTTCAGCGATACCGTGGAAAACTATTTGCCGAGCAATACGTAAACCGCACCGGTGCCGCCGTCATTGGCCGGCGTGGAGCAGACTGCAATAACGTGTTTGTTTTTGCTCAACCAACCCAACAGCATATTCTTAAGTACCGGCTGACGACCAGCAGAATTACGGCCCTTGCCGTGAACTATACGTATCGCGCGAACCTTGACTCTGGCGCATTCATTAATAAATCCATGCGTTTCCTGCTTGGCCTCACTAACTACCAGGCCATGCAGATCCAGTTCATCCTGAATGGCAAATTCTCCACGGCGTAATTTTTTTAGCAGTTGGTTGGAATATCCGCTGCGTAGAAACTTTAGTTCGTCGCCGCTTTCGTAACTGGTGGTCTCATCCGGCTCAGCTAAAAGCTCCTCCATCACCCGTTGGTTATCAAGCAGTCGCTGCTGAGGCAGCGGCGAGACCGGTTTACGGTAGGGTTTGACCCTGTTCTGCTCAAGCGGATTAACGCCCGCCAGGTGTCCGCCAAGCGAGTGCTCCAGTTTACTTTTCTTGCGGCTCATTGTATGTGACTGTCCTCGACAGGTCGCTCAGTTGCTTTTTAGAAAGCGGTCTGCGTCCAGAGCCGCCATGCAACCCGTGCCGGCGGAAGTTACCGCCTGTCGGTAAACATGATCCATGACATCGCCCGAGGCAAACACTCCCGGTACACTGGTTGCCGTGGCGTCGCCTTCCACACCGCCTTTGGCGATGATGTACCCACCTTGCATATCCAGTTGATCCTGGAAAATATCGGTGTTAGGGCTGTGGCCAATGGCAATAAACACGCCGTCAACGCTGAGTTCTTTGCTACTGTCGTCCTTGGTGCTCTTAATACGCACACCGGTGACACCCATATCATCGCCCAAAACTTCATCAAGGGTATGATCCCACTCAATCGAGATGTTGCCGTTTTCAACTTTCTCATTGATATGATCTACCAGAATTGCTTCGGCACGAAATTCGTCGCGTCTGTGGATGACGGTAACTTCAGATGCGATATTCGATAAATAGAGTGCTTCTTCAACCGCGGTGTTGCCGCCACCAACTACCACTACTGGTTTATCCTTGTAAAAGAATCCATCGCAGGTAGCACAGGCTGACACGCCCTTGCCCTGAAAAGCGGTTTCCGATTCGAGGCCCAGGTACTTGGCAGATGCGCCGGTGGCTATTATTAACGCATCAGCCGTGTAAACGCCTGCATCCCCGGTTAATGTAAACGGGCGCCGGCTAAGCTCTACGGTATGGATATGATCAAATACAATCTCTGTATTGAAACGCTCTGCGTGGCGCAGCATGCGAGCCATCAATTCATTGCCATCGACCCCCGCGTCATCGCCTGGCCAGTTGTCCACCTCGGTGGTTGTGGTCAATTGACCACCTTGTTGCAAGCCGGTTATTAATACCGGGTTCAGGTTTGCTCGTGCAGCATAGACAGCAGCCGTATACCCGGCAGGGCCGGAACCGAGGATGAGTACTCTGCAGTGCTTGGCGTCAGACATCGGTGATTTTCTCCAGTTAGTGAGAATCTATTCAATCGACGGATTCTAAATAATTTATATGCGTTTTAATAGCAACCATTTCAACATGCGGCAAAAACCGGTGACAGGCAAATTCATATGCGTGTTATTGGCTGTTTTTCGCGTTAGAATAGTCTATTGAGCAGCGCACATTGATCGCAACAATGCCTCAGGCGAAGAAAAAAACCGTAAAGCAGCAGGATGGCATTTTGTCGCCCAGAGTAAAGCAACTGGGTTCTGAAATAGTCGTATTTTTCAGTGTTTTTGTAGCCCTCTACGCATTGTTGTCGCTGCTGACTTATGATCCCGCTGATCCCGGCTGGTCGCACAGTGGCGGTGGGGCTCAATCGATAAGTAATATGGGTGGCCGTTTTGGTGCCAATTTTTCAGATATGCTGCTGCATGGTTTCGGCTATGTGTCATATCTGGTGCCGATAATGATACTGGTGTTAGGGCTACGATTTTATAGCCATCGTCACGACGCCTCAGAGCCCTCGTATTTTCACCGCGTTTTGATTGCAGTGGGATTTTTAATCACCGTAGTGGGTGGTTGTGGACTTGA
>JAHHOC010000139.1 GCA_018677115.1 Arenicella sp.
GGGGTGCACTGGGCATTATCGGCCTGTTTCTTGCGATGACCCAGGCTTCCTGGGCCCCGGATATGATTAGTGGCCTGATAATTCTCAACAGCCGGCTGTGTGAGGAAGGCGATGTGATTCAATTCAATATGGATGGCACATGGATCACCGGCAGCGTATTCAGAACCAAATTGTTTCATACTGAAATTCTCGATCTGACTAATAACCATCGACTGATGGTGCGCAACGCCAAATTGCGTGATTACGGTGTACAGAATTTATCCCGCTTTGCGTCCGCCAGGGGGTTGCGCGAGCGGCTGCTGTTCAATATTGATTATCGTCATGATGAAAATGAGGTGGTTGATATGATTGAGCGGGCCTTTACTGAATTCGATAAGTCAGACGGCTCACGGGAAGAGCAATACGAGCATGAGATTATGGTTTATGACACCGGTGACTATGCAGTGACCTGGGCGGTGTATTACTACATCAAGGACGTCAAGAAACTGCTCAAGATCAGACAGGTGTTCCGATCCTATATCCTGGCTGAGGCCAAGAGGTCGCAAATTTCCCTAGCCACCCCGTCACTGCAGAATAACCGCGTCGTTGTAGAACCACAATAAAATGGTAGAACAACAATAAAACGGTTTTTTGATTCACCGCGCTCTATAATAGCGCGTCGATAGAACCCCGCTCCAGACCATTATGAGCAAGGCCACACCCAATCATTTTATCCGCAGCATTGTCAGCAATGATCTTGCCAACGGAAAACACGATTATGTGTATACCCGGTTCCCGCCAGAGCCGAATGGATATCTGCATCTGGGCCATGCCAAATCCATCTGCTTGAATTTCGGTTTGGCAGCTGATCTCGAAGGACGTTGTAATCTGCGTTTTGACGACACTAATCCTGAGAAGGAGAGTGCCGAATATATGGATTCGATTCGCCACAGCGTGGCGTGGTTAGGGTTTGACTGGGATGAACTTTGCTACGCATCAGATTACTTTGATGAGCTGTACAAATTTGCTATTGAACTGATCCATAAGGGGCTGGCCTATGTCGATGACCTGGACGCGGAGCAGATGCGTGAGTACCGCGGCACGCTGACCGAGCCGGGCAAGGACAGTCCCAACCGGAACCGGCCTATCGAACAAAACCTGGATTTGTTTGAACGCATGAGAGCCGGGGAATTCGAAGAAGGCGAACTTGTGCTGCGCGCGCGGATTGATATGGCATCACCGAATATCACCATGCGAGATCCCATTCTTTATCGGATACGCTATGCCCACCACTATCGTGCCGGCGACGAATGGTGCATTTACCCGATGTACGATTTCACTCACTGTATCTCCGATGCGCTGGAAGGAATTACGCATTCACTCTGTACCCTCGAATTCCAGGATAACCGGGCTTTGTATGACTGGATTCTTGAGAATATTACCATCAGCAAAAATCACATCGGCGAAAAAAATAAACCGATGCCGCGACAGATCGAGTTTGGCCGTTCCAATCTGGAATATACCCTGGCCAGCAAGCGCAAATTGATACAGCTGGTTAGTGACGGCCATGTTAATGGCTGGGATGATCCGCGCCTGACCACGCTGGTGGGATTGAAGCGGCGAGGTTATACCCCTGCCTCTATCCGCAATTTCTGCGCCGAAATTGGCGTTACTAAAAAGGACAGTGTTATTGAAATTTCGGTGCTGGAAAACGCCATTCGGCAGGACCTGGAAGCCAACGCTAAACGTGTTTTCGGGGTATTAGATCCGCTCAAAGTCACTATCACCAATTACCCCGAAAACGAATTCGAGACCTTCACTGTCAAGAATCATCCCAAAGACCAAACCATGGGAACCCGGGAAATTCCATTCGGTCGTGAAATCTATATCGAAAGAGAGGATTTTATGCGTGATCCTGTGGAGGATTTCTACCGTCTGGCTCCCGGTCGCGAAGTACGCATACGTTATGGCTACGCAATTACTTGCCACGATGTCATTGAAGACGCCAATGGCAATGTGTCTGAGTTGCTGTGCACATATGATCCGCAAACCGCGAAGGGAAAAACCCCGGACGGACGGAAAATAAGGGGGATTATTCATTGGGTCAGCGCAGCCCACGCCGTTGATGCTGAGGTACGGCTTTACGACCGCTTATTCAATCATCCTAACCCGGGTGCCCTGGATGATTTTACCAGCGCACTGAACCCGGATTCGTTACAAGTGTGCAAAACTGCAAAGCTTGAACCAAGTTTGCAGGAGGCTGACCCGGAAGACCGCTTTCAACTTGAACGGGTAGGGTATTTCTGTTTCGACTCGGTTGACCATAGCACCGAAACAATGGTCCTCAACCGGACGGTTAGCCTGCGGGACTCATGGGCTAAGCCGGGTATAAAAAAATAAAGTCGGACCATTCACCCTATCCCACTGCGCGCTGTTAACCATCGCTATTTTCAATAGTGCCGTCTTGTTCGGCTGAAGGCTCTTGTTCGGCTGAGGGCTCTTTATCCGCTGAAGGCTCTTTATCTGCTGCGGGCGCTCCATCCGCTGAAGGCTCTTGCTCGGCTGCACCGCTCTTATAGGCGTCGTTAAGTTTGCCGAGGGCCGCCACCAGACTCTCCAGCATTCCCTGCCCAAGGGGTTTGCGTTCAAGCTGGGCTTGTTCAAGCTCTTTGCTGAGGCGCTCCAGCTCCGCCTGTAGTTCACTGCCACTCTGACTAAGTTCTGCCACCAATGGTGCCAGTTCTTCACTCAATTTATCTATTGACTGTGCGGTGAGTTGCTCCTGTTTGGCCATCTCCTCCATAGCCTGGTTAACCTCCTGCTCGACCTGCTTGAGCGCTTCCTCAGCGGCTTTCTGGGCAACCTCAATTTGCTGCTGCAGCTTTATTTTATCCTGTTGAAATTGCTCACCCTCAAGATACTCTGTAAATGCCTCTACATATTGTGACACCGAGTTCTCACCGAGCTTGATGGCGTCCCCAACCATCCATGCCCCCAACTCAAGCAAGGAATCAAGACCCTTAATTTTCTGCCCATCTTGCAGGGGGTTATTGCCCGCATCTGATCGATTGACAATTTCCAGCGGCGACCCTTGCTTCATCCGGTTCAACAGCAAAGCAGAGTTAGCGCTAATCGATTTGGCAGCGTCGCGGTCAAACTGGAGTCTCATCTCCGCGCCTTTGTCGGTCAAATTTACCGCACTCACTTCGCCAACAACTTTGTCTTCAAAATGAATTGGCATGCCCACTTCTATGTCCTCGGCACTGCTCAAGGTGCTGGTTGCTTGCAGCCCTGCTTTATCGCAAGACGTCATTAGCGCCAGCATAAACACCAGTGCAATGGCTTTATAAGGTTTACAGATATTGTTCATATATATCTCCTCGATCAGGGAAATTCTAAGTAGCGGCGGTCATGGAAGGCTCAATACCGGGCCGCGAGATTAATGAAAATGACCTTGTTTAACCAGTTTTTCCAGGGTTTCCGGGTCATCTATAAAGGGGTTGCGATTTCCCTGCAATTGTTCAATCAAATCGTTGCGTTCATGTTCATGCTTACTGGGCTGGTCAATCTGGTGCCATTGCAGCAATAGCCGCGCTTGTTTTTTAAACAGCATCAGACCATCCGGCCCGTAGCGATCAGCCATATAGAACATGGCGCGAGCAACCTCGCCCCGCGTTGCCGGCGGCGGTTCCGCCCGTCGCGCACGCTCATCAACTTCGAAATCACAATTGGCGCCGAAACGTCTGTTTTCTCCGCCAATCTCACTGAATGCGTAAGCCGATCGCTGGTAGTTTACATCGGCACGTGCCGGATACAAATTATGCAAGTCTGCCTCAATCCTGTTAAACAAACTACTTTTAGCACGACATTGTTTACGGGTGCCACAGTCCAACGAATTTGTAACCCAGCCCATCGGGAAAATGTGTTCAATATTGATGCCGGACCGTGACCCGGAAGAAAACTGTTGCTGGCAATATAGTGTCTTGCCTCCGTGAGGATACAGCGATTGCCAGAACACAGATCGCGCCGTCTCATAGTCCTTGATTGCCGGGCGAGGGCCGGATGTGTCACCGCAGGCGGTGATGAAAATCGAGCTTGCCAGCAGCAAACGCGTGAAGATCAATTTTCCACCACCTCGTGGCCTTCATATAGTTCCTCTATCTCCTGCGCGAAATACTTTTTTACCGCAGCCCGCTTGGTCTTGTAGGTCGGTGTCAACAAGCCAGATTCAACCGTCCACTCGATAAAACTGGCTCGCACCTTGCGAATTTGAATATAGCCCGGAAATTCATGTATCTGGGCTGCCACTAAGTCGAGCAGAAACTGTTGCGAGCGCTCAGAGCTAAGTGATTCGTCATCCCAGCCGGCCTTATTGCAATGTTGCCGCCATTCGCCCGGATCCAGAACCAGCAGCACGGCGAGAAAAGCCTTGCCCTCGCCCAGCACCATTGCCTGTTTAATCATTGGCTCGCGCTCAATCGCTGCTTCAATCTCCGGTGGTGCGACTTTTTCACCATTTGCCAGCACCAGAATATCTTTAATTCGGCCGATGATGCGTATATAGCCCTCCGCGTCTATAGAACCACGGTCTCCGGTTTTCAGCCAATCGCCGCTCATCGTGTCCTCAGTGGCATCTGGATTCTGCCAATATCCCTGCATCACATTTTCGCCGCGCACCCACAGTTCATCATTTTCCATGATCTTTACTTCAACTCCGCGTAGCGGCAGGCCGATCGAATCAGGTCTATTGCAAGACGGGGTATTGACACTGACCACCGGGCTGGCCTCAGTCAATCCGTAACCCTGCAGCAACGGCACGCCCAGCGAGATAAAGGTCTTGGACACATCCAGTGAAAGAGGTGCTCCACCAACCACGGCCAGGCGTAAATCACCACCTAATTTAGTGCGTATTCCGCGAGCAACCAGCAAATCCAACAGGCCACGCAACAGCAATTGCGGACGCCATTTAGACAGACCCTGGGAATACTGAAAATAATTCCATCCGACCTCCATGGTGTCTTTAAACAACAGGCGATTGAGCTGACTGCCTCGTCTCAGATTGTTATGGATCTGGTTATGTATACGTTCAAAAATTCGTGGCACGGAAACCAGTGCAGTGGGCCGTATCTCCTGAAAATCTTCAGCCAACTGCGGAATCGAGCGGTTAAAGTACACACTGGAGCCACTCAGTAAAGGGGCATAATAACCAACTGTGCGTTCCAGCGTATGCGACAGTGGCAGGAAGCTCAACAAGCGGTCATCCGGTGTCAGGGCGATACTCCGCATTCCGCTATAGGCGTTTGACAGGATGTTTTTATGTGACAGCATCACCCCTTTTGGACGTCCGCTGGTGCCGGAGGTGTAGACTATGGATGCCAGGTCGTCAGGCCCCGCCATGCCGCGTTCAAAATGCAGGCCTTGTTCCGGCAGCCAGTTATCGATCTGTTGCACTATGGCACTATCTTGCCGGGGTGGTGTGGTGAGTAACACCGTCTTGAGAGCGGACAGATTATTACCGCTCTCGGACACAGCATTCCATTGATCCGCCGATTCAAACAGCACCAGTTTAGCCAGCGAATCATTGATCACATAAGCAATATTATCGGGCCGGTCATCCAGATAGAGAGGCACAACCACCAACCCCAAACGCAAGGCAGCCTGGTCAAAGATAACCCACTCGATGCTGTTGCAGTGACAAATCGCAACCCGATCGCCTTTTTGCAGGCCTTGTTCCCTGAACGCCACCTGCCAGCGCTCTACCTCTGTTGCAATCTCTGCCCAACTGCGGCCACTCCAGCTGTCACTGGCCTGGTCGAATTGGCAATAAGCCATTTTCTCCGGACTGCGACGTACTCGCTCCCTGAACGCCTGATCAAGTGTGCTGGCATCACTGGTTGTGATGGTATCCAACCGCAATGCACCCGCGAGCGCATCGTTGGGATAAATGTTGCTTGAGTGTTCTGGCACCGAAATGACTTACCCGGTAAGTTCACCCACCCGCTGGAAAGCTTTAATAGTAACTTGGAATCACGGCATTGTCGCTGCCAATAACAAGGTACCATCCGGCATTGCGGATATCAGGTCGAGCGCTTGGGAATTGACCGCAGAATATGGTAGATTAATTGATTGCGATTAACGTTATCCGCCCTGGTAAGCGAACCGACCGGGCCTACTTGATCAAATGCTACCCATTGCCGCGCTGTGTGCGGCTATTTTTTTTCCAGCGAAGCCATTACGGCTACAACTAACTTTAATACTATGCGCATAATTCTACTTGGCGGCCCGGGCGCCGGAAAAGGTACACAGGCCGGGTTTATAACTGAAAAATATGAGATTCCGCAGATCTCCACCGGGGACATGTTGCGGGCGGCGGTAAAAGCCGGTACCCCTCTGGGCCTGGAGGCAAAGAAGATAATGGATGAAGGCGGACTGGTATCAGACGAAATTATTATTGGCCTGATTAAAGATCGGCTGCAGCAAGATGATTGCGTTAATGGATATCTGCTTGATGGCTTTCCGCGCACTATCGGCCAGGCAGATGCAATGAAAGACAACGACATTGTGGTGGATTATGTGGTCGAAATTAAAGTCGACGACGCGGAAATTATCAAGCGTATGAGCGGTCGGCGGGCCCACCTGGCATCAGGCCGTACTTATCACCTGGAATACAATCCACCCAAACAGGAAGGGGTCGATGATATTACCGGTGAACCTTTGGTACAGAGGGACGACGACAAGGAGGACACTGTGAAAAACCGACTCACGGTTTATCATCAGCAGACCGAACCCCTGATAGATTACTACCGGAATTATGCCACCAGCGAGCAACAACACGCGCCAACTTATCTGAGCATCGACGGCGTGGGAACCGTCGACCAAATTCGCGACAAGATACTGGCTGCGCTCGAAGGTTAAGGCTCCACCGGCTGTAACGCTTCAAGCCAGTAGCCGGTGCTGCTCCATATATTTGATGATATCGTCAGACTCGTAAACCCATAATTGACTCTGGTCGGCACTGTATACCAAAAGACAGGGTACCTGGCCTTTTCCTCCGCCCTCAATCAGCTCGGCACGATGCACGTGGTCAGCAATGTCGCGTAGCGCGATCCGGTGATCCCGGTTGCGCAATTTCATCAGCACCTTTTGACAAAAATAGCAGTAGCGGCTGAAGTAGAGGGCATGTTGCACGGGGCTGCCAGGCATTCGCGTTTAACTAAAGAACTTCCAGCAATTCCACTTCAAACACCAACACCTCGTTAGGGCCGATGGGTCCTGATGCACGTTCACCATAAGCAATATCAGAGGGAATCACCAAACGGTATTTTGCGCCTTCTTTCATCAGCAAAAGCCCCTCAGTAAATCCTGGAATCAGCCCAGCGACCGGAAAGGTAGCGGGCTCATTACGCTCATATGAACTATCAAAGGCAGTGCCGTCAATCAGGGTACCCCGGTAGTGTACTTTTGCTGACCCCTCCTGGGTGGGTGACTTTCCCTTACCTTCCCGCAATACCTGATATTGCAAACCGCTTTCAGTAACAATCACACCTTCTTTACCTTTATTTTCAACAAGATAGGCTTCACCCTTGGCCTTGTTCTGGGCCC
>JAHHOC010000144.1 GCA_018677115.1 Arenicella sp.
CACTACTCG
Organism: Arenicella sp.; assembly: GCA_018677115.1. Taxonomy (GTDB): domain Bacteria; phylum Pseudomonadota; class Gammaproteobacteria; order Arenicellales; family Arenicellaceae; genus Arenicella. The sequence goes on from JAHHOC010000144.1 coordinate 10, forward strand.
CTGGAGCAGACCAATATTGACTTAAACCAGCTGTGCCGGCGCGCCGACGTGCGCTGGATCAATGCCACCGCGACGCATATTGACCATGAACGCAAGCGGATCATCCTGGCGGGTCAGGCGGCTGTTGATTTTGATACGCTGTCGATTGATATTGGCGCAACGCCCGACCAGAGTATCAAGGGCTCCGCTGAATACGCCGTTGGCGTAAAACCTATCGCCAGTTTTCAACAACGATGGAATACCCTACTGGATGAAATTGAGCGTTCACCTGACACAGCTGACCGCGCCTGGGGCATTATCGGTGCCGGGGCAGGGGGTGTGGAACTGGTGTTGGCCATGGCGCACCGTATGCGTGACCACCCGAGCCTGCGTTTTCACCTGATCTACCGTGGTGCCCGTATCTTGCCGGGTTATCCAGCCCGCGTGGCGGCCATGGCTGAACGCTATTTGCAGGACTGTGGCGTTGTGTTACATCCAAATTTTAGCGTTGCTGAAGTAACTGCAGGCGGCCTTATCGGTGCCGACGGTGAGCAATTGGACCTGCAACAGAGCATTATGTGTACCGGCGCAGTCGGTGCGCCGTGGCTGGCGGGCAGCGCTTTAGCCTGCACCGACAAGAATTTCATTCAGGTGAATCGATATCTTCAAAGCACTTCGCATGCCGATGTGTTTGCCGTGGGAGACATTAGTGAGGTCGTTCACGATCCGCGACCCAAGGCGGGTGTTTTTGCGGTACGTCAGGCGCCTCATCTGGAGCGCAACCTACGGCTGTATTTCGCTGGCCAAGCGATGCGCGAAGTGAGTTTACAAAAGCAGTTTTTAAGCTTGCTGTCGATGGGTGACCGCGAGGCTATCGCCAGCCGCAACGGCGTGGCCGTAAAAGGGCGTTGGGTATGGCGCTGGAAGGACTCAATCGATCAAAAATTTATGCACCAGTTCTCCGAACTGAAGATGTCGATGAGCATGCCGACGAGTGACCCTCACGTAATGCATTGTGGTGGTTGTGGCAGCAAACTGGGCCCCGCAATGCTTATGGATAACCTGAATCGTATTGCCAACCCAGAGGCAACAGACGCAGACAAACCTGGAGCAGTTGTGGCAGAAGACGCTTTTGTCTGGCAACCCACACCGGGCACCATGGCGCTGCAAAGCATCGATGGTTTTCGCAGTTTTACCACGGATGAATATCGCTTTGCGCGTATTTGTGTGAATCATGCAGCCAGCGATATTCAGGCCATGGGCGCAAACCTGACTCACGTGCAGGCGTGGATAAACCTCGCTTTCAGTGATGCCAAATTGCACCAGCGCGATCATCTGCGAATTCTACAGGGCGTTGTCGACAGCCTGAAAGAGCAGGGCGCCAGCCTGAGTGGCGGGCACAGCACCGAAGGTCTGGAGAGCCACCTCGCTATTGTCGCCAATGGTGAGGTGCAGCCAGGGTCGCAATGGTCAAAGTCAGGCGCACAGGACGGCGATATGCTAGTGCTCAACAAGCGCCTCGGTACCGGCGTGATACTCGCCGCGGACATGCAGGGCCAGGCAGATGCAGACACGGTTGATGGGGTGTATCAAAGCATGTTGTTGTCGAACCAAAGAGCAATGCACCAACTGCATGCCCACCAGCCACACGCGGTGACGGACATCACGGGTTTTGGACTGATAGGGCACTTACTTGAAATGCTCGACAGCTCCCGCGCTGATAGTGACCAAAATGCCCATGAATCCAGAAATATATTGATCGTGGAACTGGACCTGACCTCGATCCCTATCTTACCCGGTGCGCTTGATCTCGCCGCAGAGGGGTGGCGATCCAGCTTATACCCACAACTGGAACCCTCTCTGCAGCGTTGTTATTTAGAGCCGCATAAAAGCCCAGAGCTAAAGACTAGAGTTGAATTACTGCTCGACCCGCAAACCAGTGGCGGTTTGCTGGCCTGCCTGACAGAAAGCAAGGCAAAAGTGCTACTGCAAAAGGACACAGACTTCGTCGCAATAGGTCGAATAAGGTCCAGACCCGTAAGCGACTTCGATGGGGCCTCGATTATATTCACAGCGGCGACCTAGAAAGCCGCCAGCAATTACTCGGAAGGTAAGGGGATTGGTTGCCTGATAAACGTATGTAATTTAGTTGTACGTCCACTGGTGAGATATGACACATGGATTTGAATTAATGCCTCCAAAATCATCCGAAATTCAATGACTTATGACGTTCTGGTTTCACATCGCATTCAATCTTCCTTTTTGAAACAATCGGTGAGGTCATTTTTCACATTGTATTGAATTTATATTGGCCGGTGTTAAACAG
>JAHHOC010000160.1 GCA_018677115.1 Arenicella sp.
AGCGGGTTGGTCTGGTCCATGAACTGTGACAGCTGACTGGAGCCGAAGAATTCTTTAACTACCGCTGATACCGGTTTGGCATTGATCAGGTCCTGAGGTGTCAGGCCTTCAGCTTCGGCCAGCTTCAGGCGGTGCCGAACCGCCCGCTCAACCCTGACCAAACCAACGCGAAACTGGTTTTCCACCAGCTCACCCACTGAACGAACCCGTCGATTACCCAGGTTGTCTATATCATCAATATCACCACGGCCATTTTTAAGGTCGATGAGAGTTTTCATCACATCGATTATGTCCTGCTTGCTAAGTATGCCGTCACCGCTGTCTGAATCACGGTTCAAACGACGATTGAATTTCATTCTTCCAACCGCAGACAGGTCATAACGATCAGGATTGAAAAACATATTCTGGAACAGGCCTTGCGCCGCTTCTTTAGTAGGTGGTTCACCCGGGCGCATCATGCGATAAATCTCGACTTGCGCCTCTAATTCATTACTGGTCGGGTCACTGCGCAGCGTTTCAGAAACATAAGCCCCTTCGTCGATGTCATTGGTATAGATAACTTCGACGCTTTTAATCTTTGCTTCAAGCAATGTTTCAATCAGTTCCTCTGTGACTACCTGATTGGCTTCCGCGATCAACTCACCGGTTTCAGTGTCCGCTATATCCTTGGCCAATGTTCGACCTATGAAATATTCGCTGGGAACAGCAATCGATTTTAGTTTTGCTTCCTCGATCTCTCGGATATGGCGAGCAGTAATACGGCGGCCAGCCTCGACAATCATGGCACCGCGTTTTTTGGTGATATCAAATGCTAACTGCTCGCCACGCAATCGTGAGGGCACCAGATTCATCGATATTTCCTTAGTCGTCAAATTGAAGGTGTCGTTTTGGAAAAACATCTCAAGAATTTCCTGGGTGGTGTATCCCAACGCACGCAGCAGTATGGTCGCAGCAAGTTTACGTCTGCGGTCTATACGGATAAACAATAAGTCTTTTGGATCAAACTCGAAATCCAGCCATGATCCACGATAGGGAATAATCCGGGATGAAAAAAGCAGCTTGCCTGATGAGTGAGTTTTGCCACGATCATGATCGAAAAATACACCGGGTGAACGGTGCAATTGAGCCACGACCACGCGCTCAGTGCCGTTAATCACGAAGGTACCGTTGTCGGTCATCAATGGCATATCGCCCAGATAGACCTCCTGTTCCTTAACTTCCTTTATAGCTTTGGCACCGGTTGAAGTTTTACCTTCCTCCTTGTTGTAAATCACCAGCCGCATTTTGACCCGTAAAGGAGCAGCATAGATTAAGCCACGTTGCTGGCATTCGCGCACATCGAAAACTGGAATCCCAAGCCGATAACTGACAAATTCAAGTGCCGCACTGCCGTTGAAACTCTCAATCGGAAATACCGATTTGAAAGCGGCCTGCAAGCCTTTCTCGATGCGTCCATCCGGATCCGCATCAGCTTGTAGAAATTTTCGGTATGACTCAAGTTGAGTCGAGAGTAGGTAAGGAATTGGTAAAACGCCTTCAGGACGCTTCGAAAAACTCTTACGTAAACGCTTCTTTTCGGTAAAAGAGTAGCCCATGGATAACCTCTATTTATGCAAGCCCGGAATAATTGCAAGACGGCTCTACGCAATCTGCAGTTAAACTAAATTTTTTCGGATATTCGGGCCGACTACGACCCGAAATTCCTTTAAGTGCGGCTAAAACTAACGCCTTCTAAAAACGGGACAAGGCCGATGGGTTTTCACCCATCAGCCCGGCACTTATTCCCGTTCCAGCTGAGCAAAGAACGAGCAATTCGCCTCTGCTGTAAAGAGAGATCAATCTCTTACTTCAGCTCAACAGATGCGCCTGCTTCTTCAAGCGCCTTTTTCAGCTCTTCAGCTTCGTCTTTTGCAACCGTCTCTTTCAATGTAGTCGGTGCGCCTTCAACCATGTCTTTGGCTTCTTTTAATCCAAGACCTGTCGCTGCGCGTACCGCCTTAATTACAGCAACTTTGTTGTCGCCAAAACCGGTTAAAACAACGTCGAACTCGTCTTTTTCTTCCGCTGCACCGGCATCACCACCACCAGCACCCGGTGCCGCTACAGCAACCGCTGCAGCCGCAGCCGAAACACCGAACTTTTCTTCCATTTCTGAAATCAATTCGGACAGTTCAAGAACGGACATCGAAGCAATGGCTTCTAAAATATCTTGCTTACTCATTTGTAAAACCTCTAAAAAGTAGAATCCTAAAATTCAATTAAAATGTGAAAACTGGGAAACCAGTCGAACAGCGACCTAAGCGGCCTCTTTTGCATCTCTTACTGCAGCCAAACCACGTGCGAACTTGGTTGGAACCTCGTTGAGCGTTTGAACGAACTTCGAAACAGGCGCCTGCATTGTGCCCATCAATTTCGCTAACAGCTCTTCGCGACTCGGAAGTTGCGCCAGTGCTTTGATATCCCCGTCTGATAAAAGTGAACCCGACATCGAGCCCGCTTTAATTTCAAGGGCGTCATACTCTTTGGCATATTTGTTGATTACCTTGGCAACAGCTACCGGATCTTCCGATGCAGCAAATGCCAAGGGGCCAACCAAATGCTCGTTCAAGCATGCAAAATCAGTATCCTCAACTGCACGTCGTAACAGTGAATTCTTCACCACCCTTACGAACACATTGTTGTCATGAGCTTCGCGGCGTAAAACTTTCATTTGTTCTACGGTTAATCCACGATACTCGGCAACAATGGCTGCCTGTGAGCTACCGACTACGGCAGAGACGTCTTCAACGACCTGTTTCTTTTGATCAAGATTAAGGCTCATATCAGAGCTACCTCCAGTTTTGGCACCCTAACTTTCAGTCTTACACCTGAGTGTTATTCCTGATTGTCTGGGGACACCATCTACGTAGGAAATTAAGAAGGTTCATTACAATTTCAGAACTTGTTCACCTACGGTCTTTGACAAACTCAACAACTCATTTCCTGTAAGGGGAACTGAAGCTGTTGAGCACCCAATGTAAACTTTGCACTTCCGCCTATAGTTGTGGCAGGGATGCTCGGTCTACACGAATACCAGGACCCATGGTGGTGGATACTGATACTCGCTTAAAGTACTGACCCTTAGCCGACGCTGGCTTGGCTTTATGCAGCGCGGTTAACAGGGCCTCAAAATTCTCCTGCAGACTTTCTGCCGAGAATGAAGCTTTACCAATTGTGCAGTGAATAATTCCTGCTTTATCTATACGAAACTGAACCTGTCCGGCTTTGGCATTTTTTACCGCGGTGGCAACATCAGCGGCCACGGTGCCGGTTTTGGGATTTGGCATCAATCCTTTTGGACCAAGGATCTGCCCCAATTGACCCACAACGCGCATCGCATCAGGACTGGCTATGACGACATCAAAGTCCAACTGGCCTGATTTTACTTTGTCAGCCAGATCATCCAGGCCGACGATGTCGGCACCTGCTTGTGTGGCCTTTTCGACATTGTCGCCATCGGTAAAGACTGCTACGCGAACCGATTTACCGGTACCGTTTGGCAGCACCGTCGCGCCGCGAACCGCCTGGTCGGACTTTTTCGCATCGATACCGAGATTGATGGCAACATCAACCCCTTCATCAAATTTTGCCGATGCCGTCTGTTTAGCAAGGCTAAACACCTCACCCATTGGATAAAAATTATCAGGGTTAATTTTTTCAGCAACAGTCGCGTATCTCTTATTTGCTTTTCCCATGATTACACCTCGTCCGTCTCAATGCCCATACTGCGCGCAGAACCGGCAATTATTTTCACTGCCTGGTCTATGTCGTAGGCATTCAGATCAGCCATTTTTGCCTTGGCGATGTCTTCTAATTGAGCGCGGCTTACTTTGCCGACTTTTTCAAGGTGAGGCACTGCCGAGCCTTTCTCGAGACCCGCCGCTTTCTTCAATAGGATCGACGCCGGAGGCGTCTTCATTATGTAAGTGAAACTCTTGTCACTGTAGACAGTGATCACTACCGGAACCGGCAGATTTTTTTCCATCTCCTGTGTCGCTGCATTGAAGGCTTTGCAGAACTCCATGATATTTACGCCGTGTTGACCCAGCGCCGGACCGACGGGTGGGCTTGGGTTGGCACCGCCAGCGGGCACCTGAAGCTTAATTAAAGCATCGACTTTTTTAGCCATTTTTTACTCCGCGGAGAACACAGCCATGCTGTGTGCTCGTTATGGGTACAAGCGCCTGGGTTACAAGCTCCCCGTTTTAAATAATCTAACCTTTTTCCACCTGACCGAAGTCAAGTTCGACCGGTGTGGATCTGCCAAAAATTGAAACCGCAACGCGCAACTTCGACTTTTCGTAGTTGACGTCTTCGACGGTGCCGTTAAAGTCGGCAAACGGACCTTCAGTGACCCGCACCAGCTCGCCCGGCTCAAAAGAGAACTTGTGGCGTGGCTGATCACTGCCATCACGTACCTGTTGCAAAATACCCTGCGCTTCAGCATCGGTTAACGGCGTCGGCTCTGAGGCTTTGCCACCGATGAATCCGGACACGCGCGGTGTACTCTTCACCAGATGCCAGGTATCGTCGTTCATGATCATCTGCACCAGTACATAACCAGGGAAAAATTTTCGTTCGCTGGTTCTTTTTTGCCCTGACTTCATCTCCACCACTTCTTCAGTGGGAACCAGAATTTCACCAAAATAGTCCTGCATGCCATGCCGCTCAATGCTTTCCTGCAATGCCAGCTGCACGCGTTTTTCATAATTCGAGAACGCCTGCACGACAAACCATTGCATGCCTGCCTTTGCAGCATCAGTTTTGGCAGACGCTTGATCGGCTTCGCTGGTTTGATGCTCTTGCATTGAATCGTCAGACATAGTTGTTAGCTGTATTCAGTTGTTTAGTGGACGGTCAATAGGACAGGCTTAACTATCTATGCCCAACAACAAGTCGTAAATAATGTTGAACACCAGTGCATCTATCATCCACAGGAAAAGAGCCACAATGATCACCAGAACGATTACTATCCCAGTGGTCTGTGC
>JAHHOC010000175.1 GCA_018677115.1 Arenicella sp.
ACACAGAAAAAGGTAGTTCTATTTGGCGGTAACGGATTTGTCGGTACCCACATTGCGCAACAGTTGGTGAAACATGGGGCGATACCGGTATGTGTATCCCGCACCGGTAGCAAGCCTGCGCATCTGCTTGACCAACCTTGGGCAGAGCAGGCCTTGTGGCTCAAGGGAGATGCAGAGAAACCCGATTTGGACCTGCTCGAGGGCGCTGCTGCCGTGGTGGCGTTGGTAGGCTCCCCTCCCACCCCTACCTTTTCAGAGCAGGGTTATCAGCGCAAACTGTCCGAAAACAGCCTGCCGAACATCGCTGCGATATCAGCGGCAAAAGCGGCCGGGGTCAATCGGCTGGTGCTACTCGGCGGGCATATCCCGGGGTTCTTACGCACCGACAAATTCGCCTACGCCCACGGTAAAAGACTATGCCTGGAGGCGGCATCCGACTTTGCTGCAGCCAGTGATGACCATGGTGCGGTGGTTTTACAGCCCAGCGGGATTTATGGTATTCGCCACACTAAAAAGGGCAAATCAATAAGACTAGACTGGCTGATGAAACCAATAGCGAAGATACAGGGTATTCTCCCTGATGTTGTTCAACGGTTTATACCCGAGCAACTGGTTTCCGTTGAAGCTGTGGCGCATGCGGCAGTCAGGGCCTGTTTCGAGCAGGCATTTGCGGGCGAATTTTATATAATGTCGAACCGGGAAATTATCGATTCGTTCGATGCCACGTAAAGCCGTTAGCCTGGACAGGGGATTTTTCGTGATCAGCGGGAACTGGTCGCCAACAGTAATTCCCATTACTGGTGACTTGCCTGAATTGCTATGTAACGTAACAAATAACAGGTGGCTCTAGTTTGTACGCGGTCATATTCAAAGCCAAATTAAGGCAGCCTGATGACAACTATGCAGACACAGCCGAGCGCTTGCGTGAAAGGGCACTGCAGGAATACGGATGCCTGGAATTCAATTCGCTCACCCAGGGCGATGATGAAATAGCTATTTCCTATTGGCCCAGCGAGGCGCATATTGCCGCCTGGAAAGCAGATTCGGAACATCTCTCCGCGCAGCGCAAGGGCAAAATGCAATGGTACGACTGGTATTCAGTTGAAGTGGTCGAAGTGCAACGGGAGTACCGTTACCCTCCCTGAATAACGCCGGCCACTTTCATGGCCTGCTCGATGTAAACGGGAATGTCGATGGTTTGATAATCATCATCACTTTCACGGGTTTCACCCAGACGCACGATCACCATGTTGTGTTGTGGAATGTTGATGATGTACTGACCCAAGTGACCACTAAACCAATAGTAGGCTGGGTCGGCTTTCTGGTTGATCCAGGTTGAATAACCGTAGTAGTCCTGCCCAACCGGGGTACTCATTTTTTCAACAAATTCGGCTGATACCAGCTGCTGTCCATTCCAGCGGCCCTGATTGAGCATCAGCATCCCGAGTCGGGCAAAATTGCGTGCATTGGTGTTAATACAGCAGAACACCAGTTCCAATCCGGCATCGTCTGTGTGCCATAAAGCATCATCATTCATCTGCAACGGCTGCCAGATCTTTCTGCTCAAATATTCGGCGATGCTGTCGGCTGCGCCGCTTTTCTTCAATGCACGCGCCAGAATAATACCTAATAACTGGGTTGAGGCACTGGAGTATTCCCAAAATTCTCCCGGTTTGGCGCTGAAGTGCCGAGCCAGCAGGAAATCGCTTACGTCCGGTCCATACAGAAGTTCCACAGTCGGGCTGAATGGGGAATAGTAATGTTCTACCCATTCGTAACCAGAGTTCATCAATGACAATTGACCAATGGTGGCCTGCTGGCCCAGCGGGTCATTGCTGAATTCGGGAAGAAAATCAGTCAGCTTCTGGTCCAGGCCTTCGATTATTCCTTCGTCTATGGCAATGCCCAGCAGCAGAGTTGTGACGGTCTTAGCCATGGAAAAAGAATTGGTTCGGCTACGATCATGGTATTCGCCAAAATAATTTTCGGATACCACTTCGCCATCTTTCACCACCACAAATCCGGCGGTGTTGTAGCGTTGCAGGTTTTCGATGAATGCATCGTCCAGTGCAATTTGATTATAGTTGGCTGATTTCGGCAGGGGTTGAGGATCGTCAGTGGCTATCTGCCGCACATCAAACATCCTGTGATCGTTGATATTGGCGGTGATGTTGCCGTCAACATAGGTGCGCTCGGCAGCGGTGATCAGAAAGCTGTTACCGCTGGCAATGGTTCCAATCAGCACCAGCAGCAATCCGCAAAGCAGAATGACAATGAATTTTTGAATCATTTATATTGGTAGTTCGTGTTTGTTAATAGGCTGGCGCAACACAAAGCTGGAATGCACGCCGCTAACGCCTTCCAGCTTGGTTAAGCGGCGCAGCAGAAACTCCTCATAGTGTCTCATATCGCGTACCAGGACTTTAATTAAAAAGTCCGAATCCTGACCGGTGACCACATAGCATTCAATCACTTCTGGCAGCTCGGCAGCAGCATGTTCAAACTTTTCGAAGCGATCAGCGGTATGCCGATCCATGGTGACACTGACTATTGCCATCAGGCTCAAGCCGAGCACTTCAGGGTTGAGCTGCGCATGATGGCCGGTAATGACCCCGGCTTGATGCAGCTGTCTGACACGGCGCGCGCAGGGTGTGGGTGATAAGTTGACGCGTTCCGCCAGCTCCAGATTGCTGATCTGAGCGTCTTGTTGTAACTCATACAGAATCTGTCTATCTATCTTATCGATATCCATAATAAACACTAATAAAAACCAATTTAGTAGATAAAAGCACTAATAAAATCTGTAATCAACCTGAATTTGGTCATTAACACTCCTTTTGCATCGATATAATCGCTCTTCACACAGAGAAATTGAAGCCAGAAAACGCTATGCACAGATACGAGCCATCCAAGTACCGACCATTTTCCACCGTCGCTAAACAGGACCGACGATGGCCGGATAAGGTCATTGAACAGGCGCCCATATGGTGCAGCGTTGATTTACGCGATGGTAATCAGGCATTGATCGATCCTATGACGCCGGCACAGAAATTAGAGATGTTCGACATGCTGGTTGAGGTTGGCTTTAAGCAGATAGAAGTTGGTTTTCCGGCAGCGTCACAGACAGACTTTGATTTCGTTTGCAAATTAATTGACGAGGACCGCATACCTGATGATGTCACCATTCAGGTCCTGACTCAGGCACGCAAGGACGTGATTGAGCGAACTTATCAGTCATTGCGAGGGGCTAAGAAGGCGATAGTGCATGTGTACAATTCAACTTCAGCCGTGCAGCGCGAACAGGTCTTCAAATTATCGCCGCAGGAGATCATCCAGATTGCCGTCGATGGCGCAACATGGGTGAAGCAAGGTGCCGCTCAACAGCCTGACACTGAGTGGCAATTTCAATACTCACCGGAAAGCTTTACCGGCACGGAAATAGACTACGCTGTAGATGTTTGCAATGCGGTTATTGATGTGTGGAACCCCACACCAGAAAACAAAATAATATTGAATTTGCCGGCCACCGTGGAAGTCGCGACGCCGAACGTATATGCAGATCAAATTGAATGGTTTTGCGATCACGTCAAACAGCGTGATGCGCTGACCATCAGTCTGCACACACATAATGACCGTGGTTGTGGGGTGGCTGCATCCGAGCTCGGTGTGCTGGCGGGCGCCGACCGTGTTGAAGGCACACTGTTGGGTAACGGCGAACGCACAGGCAATCTCGATATCGTCACTATGGGCATGAATCTGTACAGCCAGGGCGTGAATCCGCAACTGGATTTCTCCCGCATGGATAAAATTATTCACGTAGTCGAAAAATGCACGGCGCTTAAAGTGCACCCGCGCCATCCCTATGCCGGTGAGCTGGTGTTTGCGGCTTTTTCCGGTAGCCATCAGGATGCGATCAATAAGTGCCTGTCGCAATATACCGAAGGTGCGCCCTGGCAGGTGGCCTATCTGCCAATTGATCCGCGTGACCTGGGGCGTAGCTATCAGCAGGTAATCCGGATCAATTCACAGTCCGGCAAGGGCGGTGTTGCTTATGTCCTGGAACAGGAACACGCGATTAAAATGCCGCGCTGGTTACAGGTTGATTTCAGCCCTGTGGTGCAGGCTGAAGCTGAGCAAACAGAAGCCGAGGTCAGTGCCGAGCAGATATATGATTTGTTCCAACGTACTTATCTGCAACCCAATGACCACATGACCCTGAAGAGTTACCAGGTTAATCGTGAACAGGGCAATGATAAGATGGAAGCTGTTTTGGTAGATGGCGCCGCAGAACATCATATCAAAGGTGAAGGTCGCGGCGTGCTGGAGGCGTTTGTTGCCGGATTGAGTAAACACATAGGCCACCCGTTCGTCATCATTGACTACAATGAACATACCATGGGCCATGATGAGGCCTCCGAGGCTATGGCTTACGTACAGATCAGCATCGGCCGGCAACGCGTATGCGGAGCGGGTAAAAGCCGGGATATTCTCGGTGCCACGCTTAATGCAGTGCTTAATGCGGTTGCGCGCTCAGAAACGGCCAGTAAACAGAAAGTAGCATGACAGCGCACCACCTCTGGTTGAGCAGCGTTTTGCAGCCAGTACTCATGATTCAGTCGAGCAGTTTCAGTCTCTCGCGATAGCGCCGGGCATTTTCTACATAGTGTTCAGCGCTGGCTTTTATCAGCTCGATGTTAGCCTGATTCAGCGCTTTAACAATATTGCCCGGTGATCCTAATACCAACTGACCATCCGGGATTTCAGTATTTTCGGTGATCAGTGTATTGGCCCCGATCAGGCAATTTTTGCCTATCCTGGCCCCATTCAGCACCACTGCGTTCATGCCGATCAGCGAATTGTCGCCTATGCTGCACCCGTGCAGCATAACCTTGTGGCCCACGGTAACGTTGCGGCCGATGTTAATCGGGCAGCCCGGGTCAACATGCAGTACCGATCCATCCTGGATGTTTGAGCCTTCGCCGATGGTTATCGAATCATTGTCCCCACGCAGAACGCAGTTAAACCAGACACTGGCATCAGTTGCCAGCTTTACAGACCCGATTAAAGACGCAGATGGAGCAATAAAGCAGCTTTCAGCAATTTGTGGTGTTTGATCGCCCAGCGCGAATATCATCACATCCCCGAAACAAGACTGATCATGACCCCTGCAGCCACCGCCGAGCCGATAACACCAGCTACGTTGGGGCCCATCGCATGCATCAGCAGAAAGTTATGTGGATTGGCCTGCAGGCCAACTTTGTTTGCCACCCTTGCGGCCATTGGCACAGCTGACACACCGGCGGCACCGATTAGCGGGTTAATCTTGGTTTTTGAAAACACATTCATCAGTTTGGCCATTAACACACCCGCGGCAGTACCTATGCAGAAAGCGATCGCGCCGAGGAGCAGGATTCCGAGTGTTTCCCAATTGAGGAATTTCTCCGCACTCATCTTCGAGCCAACACCCAGGCCAAGGAAAATTGTCACGATATTGATCAACGCATTCTGGGTGGTATCACTCAAGCGATTGACCACACCGCATTCACGCATCAGGTTTCCAAAGCAGAACATGCCCAGCAGAGGGGCCGCATCGGGGAGTAAAAAGGCAACCAGAACCAGCAGTGTCAACGGAAACACAATTTTCTCGGCTCCGGAAACGGCACGCAACTGAACCATTTCGATTTCACGTTCCTGTTGGGTGGTCATCGCCTTCATGATGGGCGGCTGGATAATCGGCACCAGTGCCATATAAGAGTATGCGGCTACCGCCACCGCCCCTAAAAGTTCCGGAGACAGCTTGCTGGTGACAAAAATGGCAGTTGGGCCATCTGCACCGCCGATAATGCCGATTGAAGCGGCATCGCGAATACTGAAATCGAGGATACCAAAGTGGCCGAGTGCTACTGCGCCAAGCACAGTGGTGAAAATACCGACCTGCGCGGCAGCGCCGAGCAGCAGCGTCTTCGGGTTTGCCAACAAGGGCCCGAAATCAGTCATTGCGCCGACACCCATAAAAATGATCAGCGGGAACAAACCGGTTGCGATGCCGGCTTCGTAAATATAGTAGAGCAGTCCCCCTGGACTTTCGAGATGTCCCAGCGCGTCATAAACAGGAGCCAGATCGAAGCCTGCGCCGGGAATGTTCGCCAGTATGGTGCCAAACCCGATCGGCACCAGCAACAATGGCTCGAACCCTTTCCTGATTGCAAGGAACAGCAGGCCCAGGCCTATAAACATCATGAACAGTTGGCCCAATTCCAACTGCGCTACGCCGGAGCTGAGCCAGAGATTATTCAGATTTTCCATCAGGTGATTTTGCTCAGGCTATAGTTAACAGGGTGTCGCCGACTGCGACTGTATCGCCTTGCTGCACGTTAATACCGCTGATCACACAGTCCCTTGGGGCACTGACATTGGTCTCCATTTTCATTGCCTCAAGCACCAGGATAGTGTTACCGGCGGCTACGCTTTGTCCGTTAGAAACCGGCACATTGATGACATTTCCTGCCAGCGGAGCCAACACCGGTTCACCGCTGTTGGCTGCTACCGGGGTTGCCGCCACATCGCCGGAACCACCCGTAGCAACCGGTGCCAGCGCGGTGATATCCCCGCCCTCGCTCACCGTCACCGTATAGCTCTGGCCGTCGACTTCTACGGTATAAATGTATTCACCGCTATCGGTAGTGGGAGCTGAATCAGCGGCACCCGTCGGAACCGCCTCGAACTCCCCGGGATTGTTCCGATTTTGAATATAGTGCAAGCCAACCTGTGGGAATAACGCGTAAGTTAACACGTCATCAATAAAATCATCAGCGGGTTTTACGGTCAGCGAGTGTTCTGTGACCAGCGCCTCGAATTCTTCTGTTAGCGCAGTCATTTCCGGTTGTAATAAGTCCGCCGGCCGGCTAGTGATTGCCTGCTCCCCCTCGTCCAGTACTCTGGCTTGCAGTTCGCCATTAACGGGTGCAGGAGTGGCGCCGTATTCACCCCGCAACACACCGGCGGTTTCCTTGGCGATAGTTTTGTAGCGCTCACCCATCAGTACATTGATCACTGCCTGAGTGCCTACAATTTGAGAAGTGGGGGTGACCAGTGGAATATAGCCAAGGTCTTTTCTTACCTCTGGTATCTCGGCAAGGACGTCATCCATCTTATCCTGTGCACCCTGCTGCCGTAACTGGTTTTCCATATTGGTCAGCATGCCGCCGGGAACCTGCGAAACCAGGATTCTTGAATCTACACCACGTAACGAGCCCTCGAAGGCAACATACTTTTTGCGAACCTCCCGGAAATACGCCGCTATTTCTTCCAGCGCAATGATATCCAGCCCGGTATCGCGATCACTGCCTTGAAAAATCGATACCACGGATTCAGTGGCAGAGTGACCGTAGGTCATCGACATGGAGGAGATCGAAGTATCGACGTTATCGATTCCTGCCTCAACACACTTTGTAATTGTAGCTGTGGATAGTCCAGTGGTTGCATGAGCATGCAACTGAACCGGGATTGACAGCGCGTTCTTTAATTCACTGACCAACTCAAAACCGACGTAGGGTTTGAGCAGCCCAGCCATATCTTTGACACAGATTGAGTCGGCGCCGGCATCTTCCAACTGCCGTGCCATATCGACCCACAGGGCAGTGTTATGCACCGGGCTTACCGTATAAGAAATAGTGCCCTGTGCATGCTTGCCGACCTTATTCACCGCTTTGAGTGCGGTTGTGATATTGCGCATATCGTTCATGGCATCGAAGACACGGAACACGTCGATGCCATTGACTGCGCAGCGTTCTACAAATTTGTCCACCACGTCATCAGCGTAGTGTCGGTAGCCTAATATATTCTGTCCGCGGAACAACATCTGCTGAGGGGTGTTCGGCATCACCTTCTTGATCTCGCGGATGCGGTCCCATGGGTCTTCACCCAGATAGCGGATACACGAATCAAAAGTTGCACCACCCCACGATTCCATAGACCAGAATCCTATTTGATCAAGTTTCTCTGCGATGGGT
>JAHHOC010000177.1 GCA_018677115.1 Arenicella sp.
GTGCTATGGCTTTATTTTCAAAAATAAATCTCTTTGAGATTCCGTAATTGCGAACCAGGCGTTCGAAGAGAAAGCCTACTGGTTCAATAAAAATACCTATCCAGTTTTTGTTAGTGGCTATGATGTCATGCAGTGGATCCCCGTGTATGCCATCGTTGGAACCAACTTGAACGAAAAAAACTGAAGTTTTGCCACTTAGGATTTTCAGTATATGCTGCTGTACCTCAAGCGCAGGCGCTGGCACAGGGAACAGGGTTCTGTATATTCTTCGAAAAACACCGAGCAGTGCAGGGTGATTTTTCAACCGCTTCAAAACTGCCCGTTTCAATCTGTCTCGCATCGCAGGGCTACCAGAAAACTAGTTCGTGTGTTCGAAATATTTGTGAGACAGTTTCTAGATTAATGACGTATATGGCTGATATTAAATGGTATTTCATAATTTCTACTTTAACTTTCGCGTTGAAAATGTGTGTCTGCGAATCAACTTATCGTCGCCAGATTCTTTCTCAAAATTTTCCACGAACTGCTAGATTCAAGACCATTTATTGTCCGGCTTGAATAGTTTAGCGCATAGTCAGGTGTACATAATGCTCATAACATCGCCACCAGCGCGATATTTTTGCTGCTATTGAAGGATGTTCACTGACGTTATTCGACAGTTAGTCACGTTTTATTGCGCCGAAAATGTAACAATTCCAAGTTGTATTGAAACCAGCTTATCAGTTCGGAGGAATAAGGGTGAATAGACTACGTATTTTGATTGGTGTTGTTATCGGATTTGGTTTGGCTTGCTCCGCTCTTGCGGATCAACGCTTTGAGTTTTCGGCCTTCAACGTACCAGAAGATGGCAGAATTGTGTTGCCGGTAGTTGAGGGTGAAGCATTGAGCGGCATTGCCGCCACTATCGACCAACGTACCGATGGTGCTTTGACCGTTGCCGCAAGAGAAAAGGAATTTACCGGTAAAAGCGGCTCCACTGTCACTCTCCTGGGCGTAGCACCCTATTCCCGCATCGACCTGATCGGTGTTGGTTCGGAAAGCGTCAATCGGGTAGCCGCGGAAAACTTTGGTGGCACAGCTGCTTCGCTGCTCGGTAAAACAGAGGGAGGCAATGTAAATATTCTGTGGTCTGGAGAAAATGTTGAGCCGGATGCGACTGCGGCACGGGTGGCGTTTGGCTATCGGCTGCGCAGCTATCGTTTTGACCGCCACAAAGAGGAGCAGGTCGACAAGGATAGCCTGCCTGTCATCACACTGCTCACAGATGATAATTCCGGAGAGCAGTTCGACAATGATCTGGTATATCTCGCCGACGGCGTTTTCTTTGCCCGCAATATGAGCTCGGAGCCGGCCAACATTATTTACCCGCAGACGTTTGTCGAGCGCGCTAAGGAACAGTTCCGTGGTCTTGAAAACGTCAAGGTCAAAGTACTGGATGAAAAAGACATCCAGCGGCTCAACATGGGTGCACTTTGGGGAGTGGGCAAGGGCTCATCTCGCCCACCCCGGCTGCTGATTATTGAATATATGGGTGGTGGCGATGAAGCGCCAGTTGTGCTGGCCGGCAAAGGCATCACCTTCGACACCGGCGGCATCTCGATCAAGCGCAACGACAAGATGTGGATGATGAAAGGCGACCTCGGCGGTGCAGGCGTGGTGACTGGCACTGTGCTTGCTGCCGCCAAACGTGGCGCGCCGATCAACGTGGTCGCGCTATCGGGCCTTGCAGAAAACATGCCATCCGGTACTGCAATCCGACCGGGTGACGTACTGACATCGATGTCCGGAATAACCATCCAGATCTCCTCTACCGATGCTGAGGGGCGTTTGGTTCTGTCCGATACAGTGCACTACGGACAGGAGACTTATAAACCCAGCGTGCTGATCGATGTGGCCACCCTCACCGGCTCGGTGGGCCGCGCACTAGGTGACGAATATGCAGGGATTTTCGGTCGTCATGACGAACTGATAGAACAGCTTTCAGCAGCAGCCAAAGATGCCGGTGAAGACGTGTGGCGCCTGCCGCTGGACGACTCTCACTTCAAGCAGATCGAAGCCACATACGGCGATGTGGTTAATGGCGGCGTAGGCAGTCCCGGGGCCAGTGTTGGCGCGGCATTCATCGGCTCATTTGTGGATGAGGATCAATTATGGGCCCACTTTGATATTGCCAGTGTGGACTATATGGAAAAAGACCGCCCTACGATCCCCAAAGGGTATTCGGGGTGGGGCGTAAGGGCACTGGATGAGTTCCTGCGGCGTCATACGCTGCAGCACTCAGAAAAAATAGAGGCGAGCGAATAGACTTCTATCCCGTTTAAAACGGGGTTGCTGGATTGTTATTAAATGTACGCCCGGAAATGCTACCCGGCTTTACTCTACGGCCATTAAAACCATGAGTGGATGCCCACCAGCGCTTCGATATCTGAACTGTCGTTGCCATCTTGTTTGGCGAAATCGCTCGTACTACCGAAGGCCTGGCGCGCGGCCAGTGCAATAAACGGCTGGAATTTGCGGCTGCGCTCGTAACCGAGACGGATGCTGAACTCCACCTCGGACAGGCCGGAGCCTTCGCGGTACTTTTCATTGCTACTGCCATTGGCAGTAATATCGAGTTCAGGGGTCAAAACCCAGCGCTGGGTAAGCATGATTTCACGCTCCAGCTCGATAAGTAACTGAGTACTAGATTCCTCTCCGACAAACAGTCGCGCATCGACTTCGATAAAATACGGTGCGGTGCCAATATAACCGTAGGACAGCCAATTGCGCGTGTCACCCCCGGGGTCGGGTTTAATGTCATGACGGACACCGAACTGCTGATCCCAATAGGCACTCACGGCACGACTGTAAACCAGTTCGATATTGGCTTCCTCTACTTCCGAACCTTCCATTTCGCCCGAGGTTTTCACCCAGAATTTAGCTAAATCACGGCCCATCCAGGCATCTATATCCCATTCCATTACGGTTTCGTCCTCCGAGCGGAACAGCTCTATTTCGGACATGATTTTGCTTAGCCACGGATCGTCGCCTGACGCAGCCAGGACCGGCTTCGCCGTTACCAGCAGGAGGATCATAAGCGCAGCGTATTGCACCACCCTGCCCTCAACTGACATGGACAGCGCGGAACATGCCGGGCATGTGATACAGCAAATGACAGTGATAGGCCCACTTACCCAGTGCATCGGCAGTGACCAGGTAACTGATTTTTGCGCCCGGTTGCACCAGCACGGTATGCTTGCGCGGCATATAGTCACCGTCGCCGGTTTCCAGCTCGCTCCACATGCCGTGCAAATGGATCGGATGGTTCATCATGGTGTCATTAACCAGAGTGATGCGTAGGCGTTCTCCGTAGGTCATTAAGATGGGATCAGCGTCACTGGCCTTCACACCATCCAGCGACCACATATAGCGGCTCATATTACCGGTCAGGTGCAATTCCAGTTCACGCCCCGGTTCCCGTGGGTCGAGCGTTTTATTCAGGTTGAATAATTCTGCATAGGTAAGCACATGCCGGCCATTATCGCGCAGCCCCACGCCGGGATCATCGAGGCGGTATTGAGCTCCACGCGCCAGCATATCGATTTGTGGGCCCATTTTGACGCCCTCATAGGAGACCGGTTTAGCAGTGCCATGGCCCGCCAGCCCAGTGCCAAATACCTGCGTTATCTTGCCGGGTGTGCAGTGCCCCATAGCGGCATGTTCCGGGCTGCAATCGGGGTCCGGCATCGAACAATGGCCCATAGCAGCGTGCTCTGCTGTACAGCCGTTGTCCATCTGCATCGGGGATTCATCGTGCCCGCTCATAGCGTGGTTTTGTTCGCTATGCCCATCGCCATGCAGCATACCCATGTCGATATGCGTCAACACCGGTGACTCATCCATTTCCGGAACGCTCGGTACCAGATTCATATCCGG
>JAHHOC010000212.1 GCA_018677115.1 Arenicella sp.
GGTCAACCCGCTGGATGCCCGAGCCATCGATCCAGTGCAGAATTTTCTGCATCGTGGACCAGGTCATTATTTCGGTACGTTTGGGCCCAGCGTCGACGTGGCAATGATGGCATGCCTGATTGCACAGCTTGCCCAGGTTGATCTGTAATTCCTGTGGCTGTTGATGTGTCAATTGACCGGAATGGGCCCGCAGCACTTCATGGAAATGCGGTCCACACGACGGAATTAACAGCTCGTCAGCAAGATCAACATCTGCCTGAACTTCTACATCGAGGGTCATGTCACTTGTTTGGTTTAATGAATTCACTATTGCTAAAGGCTTAGGCTGCAGCGCCTACTGTAATATCGATGACTTTCAGCATAATATCATCTGCTCTCAGGCAAATACCGCAAACACGGTCGAATAGTGATGTATCAGCCCGGATAGTTTGTGGCCAGGGGCGATTTCACCGTTGCCATAAAAACCCAGCAGCGGTGTACCTGGGAAAATCTCCTGAAAAAGCTCAATATCCCGGTCTCGCCCATTGAAAAACTCGGCGCCGCGACCAATATTCGGAAACATCAGTCCGAATACCGGCGAACCGGTCATCTTGTTGCTCGCAGTAAGCAGGCTTTCGCGCATCATGCGTTGCGCATGTTGCTCATCACGCAAAGCCCAAAAAATATGCCTGCCCGCCTTTACTGAACCTGACAGGTGAATGCGTGCTCGGTTTTCGTCAGTCGAGACAATGTGCTGCAGCTTGTAATGGCCGAGTTCAATGGACTCCAGCGAATTGTTCTCGGAGACAGCACAAAGCAGGTTATAGGGCTGCTTAAGCCCGACTGCATGCAGGTTTTGTGGCAGATGAGACAGTAAATTGTCTGTTGCCGGCATCTGATCAACTTCCAATAACATATGACCCTGCGAACGGTTCACCTGCATGACAGGCGATAACGAGGTAATGCCCTGACCCACGCCGATCTGGTAGTTCCAGTCGTTGCTAAAGGCCAAATGTACATATTCGTTTTCAATGATACGGCCACTTTGCCAGACAGAGAACGGTCCATGTCCGAAGTGATCACTGCTGATCGCACCGATTTGTGGGATAGCACAGGCGTTAACTGCAATTGTTGCTGCATTCGGCGAGGTCAGCGTGAGTGACAACTTCGAGTTTATTCCCTGATGCTGCAACACCTTTTGCGGTTGCAAGCCCAAGCCTTGTGGAAATACCATAGCTACCGCGCCTTCCGCATCCAGCAACCAGTCTTCCTCTGTTAGCAGGCTGACAGCACAACATCCGAACACCTGGGGTGTACCAGCAGCCTTTGCTGCCTCGCGGATGGCGTTTTGCGGATTTTGGGCGTAGCCGGTAGTCAGGAACAGCAGCACGCTGCCAACCGTGCAGGGTGCCATTTTTGATAGCGCACGATCAACCGCGTTGTGAGCATGTTCCGCCTTGGCGAGCGCTCCGTAGCTAATGCCGGTGGCTATTTTACCCGGACCAGAATCACTCATCGAATACCTTGTGCCTGAATTCACACAGATCGCTGACCACACAGGAACCACAGCGGGGTTTACGGGCGATGCAGGTATAGCGGCCATGCAGAATTAGCCAGTGATGTGCATCAACCAGGAATTCTTCCGGAATGAACTTGAGCAGCGCTTTCTCCACCGCCAGCACGGTTTTTCCGGGTGCGATATTGGTTCGGTTAGCGACCCTGAAAATATGCGTATCTACTGCCATGGTAGGCTGGCCGAAAGCTGTATTCAATACTACATTGGCTGTTTTTCGGCCAACCCCCGGGAGCGCTTCGAGTTGTGCTCTATTGTCCGGGACCGTTCCATCATGCCGCTCTATTAACATTTTGCACGTGGCAATAACATTTTTGGCCTTGCTGTTATACAAACCGATGGACTTAATGTATTCACTGAGGCTGTCAACCCCGAGCGCGTAGATATGTTCAGGGGTATTGGCTTTGGCAAACAATTTAGCGGTGGCTTTATTGACGCTGACGTCGGTGGCCTGCGCAGAGAGAATCACCGCGATCAGCAATTCAAAGTCAGAGTTATAAATGAGCTCGGTGGTCGGATTGGGATTTTCGTCGCGCAGGCGAGAAAAGATTTCGTGACGTTTGGTTTTATTCATTTCAGCGGCGCGGATCCTTATCCGATTTGGCCCGTTCCCTAACCCGTGCAATGGATGCGGCGATATCGTTCTTTATCTGCGCAGAGCCTTTTTCTTTACTAAGTTCCCGCAATTTCTTGAGCGAACTTCTTGACTGTCTGCGTTTGTGCTCTCGTTGCAATTTATTATTCGTCAATATTCTGGCCCTGCTGGCTGCCTGCGGCGAATAATCCGGCCAGCGCCAGCTCAGGTCCGGGTGTTGCGGCTGATCGACCATATCTATGCAATCCACAGGGCAGGGCTCCAGGCACAGCTCACAACCGGTGCAATCCTGCGTAATCACGGTATGCATATACTTTGCGGCGCCAACAATTGCATCGGTGGGGCAGCTGCCTATACACATGACGCAACCTATGCACACATCCTCATCAATGACTGCAACCTGTTTCGTCTTGGTGACTCCGAACTTGGGATCTAACGGCTTGCCGATTTTGCCTAGCAGTGCAGCCAGGCCTCGTATAGTTACCTCACCACCTGGCGGGCATTGGTTGATATCGGCCTCGCCGCTGGCAATAGCTGAGGCATAGTCGTAACAGCGCGGATAACTGCACTGCGTGCACTGTGTTTGTGGCAGCCACTCGTCAATCTGGCGAATCTTCTCGGGCGAACCCATTGCGCACTACTTGACCCGCATGCCCGGTTTCGCACCATCGTCAGGACCCAGTATGAACAACTCAGAGCCGCCAGGGCCGGCGGCCAATACCATACCTTCGGACAACCCAAAGCGCATCTTTCGAGGTGCCAGATTTGCCACCATAACGGTCAGCCGGCCAACTAGTTGCTCAGGATTGTAGGCCGATTTAATGCCTGCAAAGACGTTGCGGGTTTCACCCCCGATATCAAGCGTCAACTGAAGTAATTTGTCTGCATTCTCCACATGCTGGGCAGCAACGATCTTGGCGATTCGCAGGTCCAGTTTAGCAAAGTCATCGAAACTGATTTCACCGGCCAGCGGATCCTTGGCCAGCAACGAGTCTGGCTGTGTAGCATCTGCCTCAGGTAATTCCTTGCTGTCCTCGATCATGTTGGCTATCGATTGGGGCTCGATTCGGATCATAAGCGGCTTAAATTTATTTATTTTGTTGCCATACAGCGGGCGATGCAAGTCTTCCCAACTCAGCGCGCCACAGTTTAAAAAAGATTCTGCTTCGGCTACCAGTGCAGGAAGCACCGGCTTCAGATAGATACATAGCGAGCGGAACCCATTGATACCTGCTGTACATATCTGTTGCACCTCATCAAGCTTGCTTTCGTGTTTGATTAATTGCCAGGGTTTGCGCTCGTCGATGTATTGATTGGCCTGATCTGCCAATGCCATGATTTCCCGCATGGCCTGGGAAAACTCGCGGCGTTCATACCTGCCGGCAATTGAATCAGCCGCTGCTTCAAACGCAGCCTGCAATTCCGGCGAGTCGCTTTGCGAGGCCAATTCGCCGTTGAAGCGTTTGCCGATAAAGCCAGCGCAACGCGAGGCAATATTTACCAGCTTGCCAACCAGATCGGAATTGACTCGGGTAGAAAAATCCTCCAGATTCATATCCATATCCACCACCCCGGAGCCCGATTTTGCAGCGAAGTAGTAGCGCAGATATTCGGGATTCAGGTGTTCCAGGTAGGTCGAGGCACGGATGAAAGTGCCTCGCGACTTTGACATCTTGGCACCATCAACGGTTAGAAAACCGTGTACAAAAACGCCAGAGGGTATTCTGTATCGGGCAGCATACAGCAGCGCAGGCCAGAACAGGGTATGAAAGCGGACAATATCCTTGCCAATAAAGTGATAAACCTCGGTGTCGGCGCTGGCGTCGGTCGACCAGTAACTTTCCCAATCCTCGCCGGTGAGTTCACAGTGCGCTTTGTGACTGGCCATGTAGCCAATAGGCGCGTCTAGCCAGACGTAAAAAAATTTACCCGGTGCATCGGGGATTTCAAAGCCCCAGTAGGGTTCGTCCCGGCTGATATCCCAATCCAGTAACCCACCCTCGAACCATTCAGTAAGCTTATTGGCGATTTCAGGTTGCAGTGCGTCAGATTGTCGCCAGTCTGACAACATCTGTTCGAACTCAGATACCTTAAAAAAGTAATGTTCGCTTTCCCGCATGACCGGAGGCTTGCCAGATAAAACAGAGTAGGGATCAATTAATTCAGTGCTGTCATAAGTGCTGCCGCAAACCTCGCAGTTGTCGCCGTACTGATCGGGACTTTTGCATTTCGGGCAGGTGCCTTTGACATAGCGGTCTGGCAGGAACATGCCTTTTTCTTCATCGAACGATTGCTCGATAGTCCTCACATCGATATGACCACCCTGTTTCAGCCGCAGGTATATTTCAGTACTGATCTGTTGATTCTGACGTGCGTGAGTGCCGACGTAGCTATCCAGATCAATATTGAAGCCACGTAATGACTCTATATGTTGAGACTCCATTTGGTCGATCAGTTGTTGCGGAGTCAGGCCCTTTTCCGCGGCGCTCAACATTATCGGCGTGCCATGCTGGTCATCGCCTCCCACGAAGGTGACTTGGTGGCCGCGCAATTTTTGAAATCGCACCCAGATATCCGCCTGCATAAATCCGACCATATGCCCAAGGTGCAGAGCCCCGTTGGCATAGGGCAGGGCATTTGAAACCAGAATTTTTCGGGGCGGGGCAGGCGCTGACATGGCTTTTAAAAGTAGTGCAAGGATGCGGCCCTAATGTAACTGTTTTACTGCCAGTTCACAATCGGGCAATTAAGGCCTGGCCCCCTGGCCTGCTACCTTATTGGTGTACTATATCTTCAAGCTTAAGGCCGGTCAGGCTGCGGATATTACGGATAACATAAAACAATGCATACATAGTGATGACCATGCACGGCAGTACGATAACCGGATAGCTCATCAGGTTCATGGTGCCGAGTTCGCTGTTAAACTCAGGCGTCCCCGAGGGGCTGACAACAATCCACTTCGCCAGCAGGTAATTGAGCACCGCTGAAAGCATAAAAGAGCCTGCCAGCATCCAGGTGGCTTTGATCATGATCTTATCGAAATCTGCCTGCGTTTTATTTTGTGCAAGTTGTTTGGCTATTTTTGCTGTGTCCATAACCAGGTCGTTGTACAGAAATGTGCGGATTAACGGGTACTTGGTGTAGCTGGATATTAGAGTGGCAAGCCCTATGATCAAGGGGATTAACGCCTCTTTGATGGCAATATATTCTTTTGGCAGTTGCAGTATTCCAATGCTGCCGGTGAGCAATATGCTGATAAATCCCAGCGCCGGCACAAAATTTATTTTTTTATCCTGCAGGAATTCATAGATTCCAACCAGCAGCGGCAGGCTGAGCGCAACGACCAGAGCATAAGTACTGCCGAGCATGTCGACTCCGCTAAGCTTCTTCAAGATCAGCGTAGGAATCAATATACAGAGCACCAGATCAATGAGAATCTTGTTGGCGCCTGGCCTTTTCCTGGTAGTTGCCAGATCTTCAGTCATATCGCAATGCGCTAGAAATTATAGCGCAATCCTACCGTGGTGCTGTCAAAGCTGGCCTTAATGTCCGAGTCTTCAATCTCTATCGATTCAAAGTCAAGGGTTATGCCTATATTGTCGGTAACAAAAAATTGTCCGCCAACACCATAGCTGTTTCCCGCGTCCTCGCTGGGTCTACCAATTTTTGCATTTAATTCCACGCGATCTGTGACATTGAAACGCGCGCCGATTTCAGCACCTACGCTGGTGCCATCTGCATCCTCATCGAAGCCACCGCCACGCAGGCTCAGATCGTCATTGCGCGCTTTGATCAAGCCATAGATCGATGAACGCGGCAAATAGAAATTAAGTCCCAGTGCAAACGTGCTGATAGAGTCTTCCAGCCGGGAATTAAAGATTTCCTCACTTTCCAGTTCAAAGCGCGCTGCCTGCAGGATCAACATGCCCAGCTCAACGCTGGCATTCAGCGCAAAGCCGTCCATGTCGAGTGCGACCGACAAGCCACTGTCGCGCACTTCAAAGT
>JAHHOC010000256.1 GCA_018677115.1 Arenicella sp.
CCTCTTTGGGAAAGTCGGTAACCACGGCAAACATCTTATCCTTGGCAACTTTAATCATGTCCTGCCACCGACTGTGAACCACCAGCGTATCGCCCGCCTGCAATTTCAGGTTACTCAACTGATCATCAATCACCTGGTCCACCCGGTATACCGCCAACACGCGCATACCATGACGGCGGCGTATATCGGATTCGGATATCGTGCTGCCGATTAAATCCGAGTCCGGCGGAATAACAATTTCGGCAATACCTGCTGTGGTCGGATTGAGTGCATCGGCGAACTCGTTCAGAAATGGGCTGACACTCAAATGGTTTTCTTCAGCATATTGCAACACCACATCGCGGGCACCCATAATCGCCAGCACAGAGCCCTCTTTTATGGGCGTATCCTGTGGCGGGATAATCTGTGTACTGTTGCCGGTTTTAATTCCCAATATCCAGCCCGACCTTCCCCGCGCCTGTACCTCACCCAGCATTAAGCCGACTAGTTCACTGTTTTCGCCGACAGTAACTTCAAAAATCCGCCCATCGATGCCATACACGTCGCGGTAATATTGCAGGTTCTCGGTGGTGAGTTGTTTTTTCTCTGTTTTGGGTAATACTTTTTTACCGAAGGCTATGAAATACAGAATCCCGGTTGCCACCAGTGCCAGTCCGATCGGCATCACCGCAAACAGCCCAAACTGCTCCATCGGGATCTCATGATCAGGCAGGTGCAAATTGGCACTTTCCAGCAGATCGTTGAGCAGAATCAGCGGGCTGGAACCAACCATGGTCATGGTGCCGCCTAAAATGGCACAAAAACCCATTGGCATCAATAACCGCGACAGTGGGATGGCGGTGCGCCGGGATATTCTGCTGGCCACCGGCAGAAACAGCGCAGCCGCACCAATGTTCTGCATAAAGCTCGAGATCCACGCCACACTTGCTGACAGGGTGATGGTGACTGAACCCTCTGATTTGCCGGCCCGACTGAGAATCTTGGCGGCCATCACCCCCATCACTCCGGTTTTATCCAGGCCTGCGCCGATGATCATCACCGCTATGATCGACATCACCGCATTACTGGAGAATCCCTCGAATAATTGGTAGGTCGGAATCAGTCCATTGTAATCCGGTATCAATGAGGACAGCCCGAGTATCACCAGCACTATCAGTGCCGCCACATCTACCCGCACAATCTCAAAAACAAACAAAACTACCGCCAGAGAAAGAATTGCCAAGACCGCAATAATTTCGTTGGTGAGGGCCACATCCAGCATTGGTAATCGATTTTTTTGGCTTCGGTTGGGGTTATATTGGATAGTAGCATAAGTCAATAGAATCAAGCACTTTTATACTTTGTAAGGTCCGCATTACGGCTCCTGTAAATGCCTAAATCTGTTGTGCTATGTGTCCGCTTAAGTGTAATAATGTGCGGCCGTTATAAAAAAATAAGCCTCATGCCACTAGAACCACACGCCATCTGGGCCCTCGGCCTCACCGTCTCAGCACTGGTGCTGTTTACCCGTGAGCGTATCCCGCTGGAAACATCCAGCCTGGTGGTCATTGTGCTGCTGGCGATCAGCTTCAGTATCTTCCCTTACACCAGCGCCACTGGCGTGACGCTGGAGCCGATCAGTTTCTTCGCCGGTTTTGGCCACGAGGCGCTGGTGGCAGTATGCGGACTGATGGTCGCAGGGTATGGCATTGTGCGGACCGGTGCCCTGGAACCAGTGGGGCGCGGGCTGGCTAAACTGTGGGGTTACAGCCCGGTTTTTTCGATATTAATTACCCTGCTTGTATCAGCTGCTTTGAGCGCGGTAGTTAACAACACGCCGATCGTAGTTCTTTTGCTGCCGATCATGTTGAACGTGGCAATCCGCACCAAAAATTCGCCGTCCGGCATCCTGATGCCGATGGGCCTGGCCACCCTGCTGGGAGGGATGACTACGACTATCGGTACATCCACCAACCTGCTAGTCGTCAGTGTGGCGGCGGATATGGGGCTGGAGCGAATCAACATGTTTGATTTCTTTATCCCTGCCGCAATGGCCGGTTCGGTTGGCATCATCTATTTGTGGCTGATCGCGCCGCGCCTTCTTCCCAACCGCACTCCCCAGCTGGAAGACAGCGGGCCACGTATATTTACCGCACACCTGCATATTCCCGAAGGCAGCTTTGCCGATGGCAAAACGCTCACCGAAATCATTCAGAAGACCGAGGGCGCTATCCAGGTCTCCGGCATCCGCCGCACCGAAAACACTTTCACCGTGCCATTGCCCGATGCCAGAATTCGCGCCGGTGACCGTTTACTGGTGCGCGACACGCCCGATCAGCTCAAGGACTATGAACGCTCAATCGGTGCCACACTCTACAGTCAGGGGCACGAGGTCAATGAGGAAAATCCACTCTCCGACGACCTCCAGCACCTGGCTGAGCTGGTCATAGACAGGGGCTCACCGATGATTCACCGCACCCTGAACGAGGCCCACTTTTCAGACGTATACCAACTGGTAACACTGGCCATTCACCGCAAGGGCAAGGTACTGGAATCGATGCCTCAGGGCATCGCCAAAACTCCTTTGCGGTTGGGTGATGTGCTGCTGGTGCAGGGTTCAAATGAAAACATTGAAGAAGTAAAAAAACGCGGACATTTCCTGGTGCTTGATGCAACCAGGCAGTTACCCGCCACCAAGTATGCCCCGCGGGCAGTCGGCATAATGACGCTGATAATTCTGGTCGCTGCACTGGGGATCATGCCAATCTCGATCAGCGCCGTAGCTGGCTCGCTGCTGATGGTGCTCACCCGCTGTTTGAAATGGCAGGACATTCAGCGTGCTTTGAGCCTGCAGGTTATCCTGATTGTGGTGGCCAGCCTTGCACTGGGTTCCGCCCTCACCCAAACCGGTGCCACCGCCTATGTGGCGCATGCTTTCGTCGAGTTAACTGGCGGCATGTCCGACAGGGTTATATTCAGCGCCCTGATGTTGCTGATGGCGATCCTCACCAACATCGTTTCCAATAATGCCGCCGCGGTGATCGGCACACCCATTGCCATAAGCATTGCGCAGGAACTGGGCCTGCCGGCAGAGGCTTTTGTGCTGGCGGTGCTGTTCGGGGCAAATATGAGTTATGCGACGCCGATGGCGTACCAGACAAATCTGCTGGTGATGAACGCCGGCGGCTACACGTTTATGGATTTTGTAAGGGCCGGGGTACCACTGACACTGATTGTCTGGCTGTCATTCAGCTTCATAATCCCGGTTATGTACGGCTTCTGATTTCGCCGTCACTGATTAGTGTCTATTGCACTATCATCGCCCACAGTTTGGGCACCTGATCACTGACGTTCTCGCGGTTGGGACGGGTGGTAGTCCACAGCACATGGGCTTTATCATCGGCTTCGGGATCCAGGATGATTCCCCACATACCGTCCAGGCGATTCGGCAACAGTGAATAACGCACATCAATTATGCGCTGTGGATTGTCCGGGTCGATCGCCACATGCTGGTTAGAGAACCAGCTGAACCGCTCCACGTCATCAGCCTGTTGGGTACCCTCCTTAAGCCAGGGAAAATGCTTGGCCACAACAAGTTTTTCAGTTGAACTGCCGGGAATTATTCGATGCGACTTCAATACCCGTACAGCATCAACATAAAACCGGCCCTGATACTCATACACGCTCTTCCACGTAATAATATTACCAAGACTGGGCTTTACCCCTAACTGCTCAGGTGTGTGA
>JAHHOC010000263.1 GCA_018677115.1 Arenicella sp.
GATCAACATGGTCACCGACAGTAATGACTGGAGTTCCTGGAGCCTGGTGTTCGATGCCAAAGACATCGCTCAAGGCCCGATCGCGCGAATCAAGTTGCCGCATCGGGTGCCGGCTGGTTTCCACGGTCTTTGGGCAAGGGGCGAAGAGCTGTATTGATGTTCACCACGGCAAAATAAGAGTGATGACCAAAAACATTGTTTTACTTGCCAGGCTATCATTATTGTTACTGGTTCTGGTTCTGTACGGTTGTGGTGATCAGCAGGTCGCTGGTGGCAATAATGCCTCCGCAGACGACCCGGCCACTACCGTATTTGCAAACGGCGACATCATTACCATGGATGATTTGATACCGGATGTCGAAGCGGTTGCCGTACGCGATGGCATAATTCTCGCGGTCGGAACCCTGCAGGATGTGCAGCAGCAGGCGGGCAGCAACATTACCATGGTGGATTTAGAAGGCCTCACGCTGTTACCTGGCCTGATAGATGCCCACGGTCATGTCAGCTATACATCGCTCAACCTGGCCGCAGCCAACATATCTTCCCCACCGGTCGGGTCTGCCGAAAACATTGACGATGTTGTCAGCATACTCCGCGAACAAGGCGATAAAACAGCGGAGGTTGAATGGATCACGGGCTGGGGCTACGACGATTCGTTATTGAACGAGCAACGCCATCCAACCCGTGAAGACCTGGATCGTGTCTCGACCGAGCGGCCGGTAGCAATCCGTCACGTATCAGGCCACTTTATGAGCTGCAACAGCAAATGCCTTGAACTTGCCGGTATCACTGCCGAAATGGAGGATCCGCCAGGCGGTATTATCCGGCGGATGAAGGACGGAAACGAACCGGATGGCGTGTTGGAGGAAACCGCCATGACCCCCCTGTACGCGGTATTCCCACGACCAGACAAAGCAACGCGTCTTGAACTGTTGAAGCAAGCACAGCAGTACTATGCCAGCTACGGCATCACCACTGTCCAGGACGGTGCTGCGCAAATGGAAGAAGTGGAGTTGTTACGTGAAGCGGCAGCTGAGGGATTACTGTATCTGGACATCGTGGCTTATCCGTATGTGGCGTTTCTTGATGGCAATCTTGATCAGGTAAAACCGACGCGCGCATACGACAACCATTTTCGTGTTGGCGGTTTGAAGTTAGTGCTGGATGGTTCGCCACAAGGCAAGACGGCATGGCTAACCAAACCCTATAAGCATCCTCCGCATGGCCAGGATGCCGACTATGTTGGTTACCCGACGCTGCAGGACGAACAGGTGAATAACTACGTAGAGCATGCCTTCGCCAACAGCATTCCTTTATTGGCGCACGCAAACGGGGACGCCGCTGCAGATCAAATGATCCGCGCAGTAACCGCAGCCAATCAAACGCATGGCAATGCTGATCGACGTTCGGTAATGATTCATGCGCAAACCGCCCGGGAAGACCAGATTGACGCGATGCTCGAACAAAATATTATGCCCTCGTATTTTTCAGCGCATACCTTTTACTGGGGAGACTGGCACCGCGATTCGGTATTTGGTGAAGAGCGCGCGTCCCGCATCAGCCCTCTACGCAGCAGTGCCGACAAGGGGCTACGCTACACCACCCACAATGACACACCGATTGTGCCGCCGGATATGATGCGCCTGCTATGGGCATCGGTGAACAGGATAACCCGCAGCGGCCAAGTGCTGGGCGTGGAGCAACGTGCTACCGTGATGGAAGCCCTGCGGTCGATGACTATCGATGCAGCGTATCAGTATTTTGAGGAAGATTCGAAAGGCAGTATTGCCCCGGGTAAGCTGGCCGATCTGGTGATATTGTCGGGCAACCCGTTAAAGGTAGACGCAATGACACTGAAGGACATCGAGGTGTTAGAGACGATCAAGGAAGGTGCCGTCATTTATCGAAAATGATCCCAAATCGATTTAGTCAAATCTGCGCGCTGCTCCTTTGCGCGGTAGCGAGTGCCTGTAGCAGTGACCGCCCTGTTGAAGGATCGACAGAGAGCGCCGAGGTAACGGTCTTTACTGCTGCCAAAATAATAACCATGCAGGCCGAGCGTCCGCTGGCAACTGCGGTAGCCGTAGAGGACGGCAATATTATTGCGGTTGGTGATGTAGACTCAATTAAAGCCAACTTGGCAAAACACAGCTTGAAGATTGACCGGCGCTTCGACGACAAGATCATGATGCCCGGCCTGATCGAGAATCATCTGCATCCGACGCTGGCCGGAATACTGTTTCCAACTGAATTTATCACCCCCTATGACTGGCAATTGCCGGGACGCAATATTAAAGGTGTGCAGGGGCGCGACAGTTATCTGCAGCGCCTGACGCAAGCTGAGGCAGCGATCACAGACCCCACAGAGATGCTGATCAGCTGGGGCTATCACCAATATTTCCATGGCCAACTCACTCGGGCAGATATTGACAGAATATCTGACAGTCGGCCGATTATTGTCTGGCAACGCTCCTTCCATGAAATAATCGTCAACACCCCGGCACTTGAAGCACTCGGTATCACGGCAGAGGAATTCGCGGGGCATCCGGCGATAGACTTCAATGATGGTCACTTCTGGGAGTTGGGCCTGTTTGCTATCTTTCCCAGGCTGGCGCCGATCGTGCTTAACCCTGCCCGGTTTAATAAGGGCGTTCTTGATGGCTTTTTACATGCGCAGATGAACGGTATAACTACCGTGGCGGATCAAGGGTCACCGCTGTTCGATCTGGAAATGGAGCTCAACTCGATTAATAGCGTGTTGCACGAAAACGAACTGCCATTAAGAATGTTTATGGTGGGCAACGGCAAAACATTGGCAACAGAGAGCTATCAGGCGGCGTTACAGATTTTGGACGCATTGCCGCAACGCAACTCTGCACACGTTCAATTTTTACCGAAACAGGTAAAGTTACTTGCCGACGGGGCGTTCTATTCGCAATTAATGCAGATGGAAGGTGGTTATCTTGATGGTCACGAGGGCGAATGGATCATGCCACCTGAAGACCTGAAAGCTGCTGCACAGGTCTATTGGCCGGCCGGCTACCAGTTGCATATTCATGTTAACGGCGATAAAGGCTTAAACGAAGTGCTGAAGCTGGTAGAGAATTTGCAGGCCGAATTTCCCCGTACCGATCACCAGACAGTGTTGCATCATTACGGCTACTCAGGCGCCGATCATGCTGAGCGCATAGCCGCACTGGGCATTTCGGTGTCGGCTAATCCATTTTACCTGTGGGCTTTGGGTGATAAGTACTCGGAAACAGGCCTGGGCCCTGATCGCGCTCACTACATCACCCGCCTGGGCGACCTTGAACGCAACGGCGTTTCGGTGTCCTTCCATTCCGACTTGCCCATGGCACCAGCTTCACCCCTCGCACTGGCTGGCATTGCCGCATCGCGCATCACTGCACAAGGGAATTTACTGGCCGCCGATGAGAGAATGTCGGTAGATGCGGCGCTACGCGGTATCACCATCGAAGCGGCACGTGCAATTCAGCTGCAGGAAAAAATCGGTTCTATCGAGGCAGGCAAATTAGCCGACTTCACCATTCTCGAGCAGGACCCTTATTTGACTGAACCAGAAAACTTCAAGAACATAGGAATTTCAGCTACGGTGGTGGGCGGAAAAGTATACGCGTCCCCTGAGTAAGAATCGTTGGCATCGATCCAAGTCGTTACATTTATCCACGCTTGGCACCTGAGATTCTGTCTTTGAATCCCTGCAGTTTTTGTTTGGCATAATCCTGCTGCAACGACCAGCTCTGCACTTTGAACTCATGCTCGACCATCTTCTGGTGCTGTGTTTCCGCAGCCGACAACTTCAGGCTTTGCTTGGTTTTTTCAACCAGTTCGCGCGGCACCCCGGCCAGTGAGGAGGCGAGTTCATACGCGGCCTGGCGCAATTCGTCCGGCTCTACACAATCCAGCGCCAGGCCCTTTTCAACTGCCTGCTGCCCACGGATAACCTGGCCAAATACCAGCGCAGCCACCGATTGTTCCCAATTGAGGTATTTTTGCAGCATCCAGGAATGCCCGCCCCCGCAATGAATCCCCAGTTGCATGAAGCGGGTGTCAAACATTGCGTGTGGCGTGACAAGCCTGACATCACAGGCCAGCACCAGATTCATGCCAGCCCCTACCGCTGCACCCTGAACTGCCGCAATGGTCGGAAGCGGACTGTCTGCGACAGCCAGGAAACCGGCATAAATATCATTGAGTAACTCCGCTTCGCCGGACTGTGCCTGCATCAATTCGTCCAGCGAGCCACCGGCGCAGAAAGACTTGCCCTCCGCCGCAACAATAATGGCGTTTACCTGCGGAGTTGCCTCAGCAGTTGCCACAGCCTCGCCAAGCGCGGTGCTGGAAGCAAAATCGAGCACATTACGTTTATCCGGATTGCTTAGAATTATTTCGGCAATATGGCCTTTGATATTCAGGTCGACTGGCATTTTGGTCCTCTTTGACAAGCAACTCCCGAAACGGGAGTTTTGCTATTTAGTAGCTGATTAATTCATTATAATCGATCCCGTTATCCTAATCTCGAATCCAATCTCAGCTAATTTCAATGCTGCAATTTGACCCGGTTCAACTACCAGACTCCAGCCACGCGCTGCGTGATGAAATTCGTCAGTTCCTGGCCGCCAACATGCCATCGGGACACCGGCCCAATTCGGATTTTTTGTCCGGCCACAATCCACAGTTTTCTGAATTGCTGGGCACGCATGGCTACATCTGCATGAATATTCCGGTTGAATACGGTGGCGGTGGGCGTAGTTTTTTCGACCGTTATGTAGTTGCAGAGGAACTGCTGGCTGCCGGTGCCCCGGTATCGGCACACTGGTTCAGTGACCGTCAGTTCGCGCCAGTGCTGATGCAGATAGGCACTGAGCAGCAGCGCAAAAAATATTTGCCTGATATGTGCGCCGGAAAATCCTATTTCTCGATTGGCATGAGTGAACCAAACTCCGGTTCAGATTTAGCGGCCATCAGGACTTCAGCAACCAAAGTAGACGGCGGGTGGCGTGTCAATGGCACCAAACTCTGGACTACATATGCGCATCTTAATCACTACATGATTGCACTTGTACGCACGGCACCAGTGTCGGAAAACCGTCATCACGGTATGTCGCAATTACTGATTGACCTGCATGATGACAGTGTCGATATCCGCCCGATAAAAAACATGGGTGGCGATGAAGACTTTAACGAAGTGGTATTCAATGACACTTACGTACCGGACGAAGACGTCATTGGTGAAATAGGTAACGGCTGGAATCAATGTACTGCGGAACTTGGCTACGAGCGCAGCGGTTCGGAGCGTTTCCTGTCCACCTTCCGTGTGTACATAGAATTCCTCAAGCTGTTCACCGACCCGCCGAATGATTTACAGGCCGCCGCCATAGGCCGCATCGCCAGCAATATAATGGCGCTAAGGCGCATGTCGCTGTCCGTCGTTGGAATGCTGGAAGCCGGCAAAATGCCTTCGATTGAGGCCGCCCTGGTCAAGGAACTGGGTAATAACTTCGAGAAAATCATGCCCGAAATCGCCAGGCTTGCGGCGCCATTGGATGCCGACAAAACAGAATTTAACAGAACTTACCGGGAGAGCATCTTGCTCTCGCCTTCGACCACACTACGTGGCGGCACCCGGGAAATATTGCGCGGTGTTATCGCGCGCGGGCTTGGCCTGAGATAGTTATGAGCAGCGAACTACAACAGATCATGGTCGAAAGTACCGAAAGAATATTCTCCGATACTGTCGACAAAAAGCTGCTGGACGCAGTCGAATCCGGCGAGTTTCCACAACAGTTGTGGAAGTTGATTTGCGAGAACGGTTTTCATTTGCTGGCCACCACGGACAGCGGGGCTGATCTGGCAGACGCGTTTGCCGTTTTGCGTGTTGCCGGGCGCTATGCTGTACCGATCCCGTTGGCTGAAGTGCTGCTCGGCAACCGTTGGTTAGATGGGTCCGACGATAATCTTATATCTATTGGAGAGCGCTCCGGCGACCGGACGCTGACCGTGCCATGGGCGCAACAAGCCGCGCGCTGTCTTGCGGTGACCCCGGACAACAGGGTTTTTGAAATAAGTGACTACCAATCGACCTCAGGGCGTAACATCGCTTTTGAACCGCGCGACACTCTGAGCGGGAATTTCACCGAGATCAAAACGGATGACGATGCTTATGAGCTGATGGCCCTGTCACGATTGAGCCTGGCCAGTGGCGCGCTCAACCGTGTATTGGAACTGACCATCCAGTATGTGGGTGAGAGAGAGCAGTTTGGCCGCCCCATTGCCAAGTTCCAGGCTGTGCAACACAATCTGGCAGTTGCCGCCGCAGAAGTAGCAGCCGCCACCCGCGCTTGTGACGGCGCGGTTGAAGCCATAGGAGAAGAGAGGTTCGTACTCGAAGTTGCCGCCGGTAAAGGCCGCGTTGGCGAAGCCATAACAGTGGTCACAGAAATAGTGCATCAATTGCATGGCGCAATGGGCTTTACCCATGAACATCAATTACATCACTTTACCCGCCGGCTGTGGTCGTGGCGCGAGGAATTTGGCGGCGAGAGTTATTGGCAATCGCGCCTGGGCCACCACTTGCATTCCCTTGGTGCTGACTCGGTGTGGGATTTTATTGCCTCCGCAAAATAATTTGTTGTAAAGCTGAGACCCTGTTTTGACTGATTCCAAAACCCCCAGGCCATCGTCAACCGTTGTCTTGATACGCGATGGTCAACAGGGCCTGGAAGTGTTGATGCTGCAGAAAAACAAATCGATTGATTACGGTGGAACCTGGGTATTCCCCGGTGGCATTATCGACAATGAAGACTATCTCACAGCAGAGGGACTAAGTGGTGATGACTCGATGGAAACTGCGGCGCGGGTCACGGCCGTGCGCGAAACCGGCGAAGAAGCTGGGTTGACAGTAGATCCACAATCGCTCACCCCGTTTGCACACTGGGTGACACCCAAGCTTAAAACCAGGCGTTACGCGACCTGGTTTTTTGCTGCCGATGCCAATCATTTGAGCGCAGATGTAGTAATTGATAACGGTGAAATTGTCGATGCGCAATGGTTCAACCCCTTCAAGGCGCTCGTTGCACAGGCCGAGGGATCGGTGCGCCTCAACGGTCCATCTTTTGTGACTCTAAGTGAGCTGACACGTCATGCGACTGCCAGGCAGGCATTGCTGGATTATCAGTCCCGTGAAGTCTTCTACTTCAAACCTAAGGGGTTGATGACCCAGACCGGTGTTGTCACTTTGTACGAAGGTGATTCTGCTTACCATGCTAACGATACTGACGAGTCTCTGATTGAGAACAGTGGCGAACCCCTGCACCGCCTATACATGTCACGCAAAGGTGCCTGGCGATATATTAAGTCAAGTCAGGACTAACTCAATAATCGCGCTCTGCGCGGTTTAAAAAATACATAGCCACCAGCGGGCAGATGATAATAACCGCAGCGCACAACAAATAACTAGGCCATTGCATGGCCGACAGTGAAGGATTTGATGCCGGGTCCAGCTGATTCATCAGTGCATTAGCGAACCGGTAGTGCATCATCGCGGCAATTGCCCGCACGGTAAAAAACAAACCAACACCGAGACACATCGCTTGCAGGCATCGCACGCTGTGCGTGGGCAATTCCCCCGAACGCCATATCGCCATGGCCATGAAAAGAAAATTGACAATAAACACCAAAAATATCGCGCCATCAAATTCAGCGCGCGCAGCTAGCAATAGCTGGTGTAGTTCAAGATCGCTCATGATGGTATGTGCTGCTGTTGGTCTGACCAGCGCAGAGTATACCCCATGTACGCGCTGTGTTTAGTCAGCCAGCATATGCGCTTGTAACACAGCCATATAGTCATCGGGAATATTCACTCGCTTGCCTTTAGTGAAATCAAACATCACCATGCGTGCGGTTGCCTCGGCGGCGATACAGTTTAGCTTTTCGCTGTAAATATGGTGGATTATCTTGAACTGTGTTGGCTCAATACTCTCAACCGCGCTGCCTATGGTAAGAGTATCCGGATAAGTGAGCGACACTTTAAAGCGGCAACCAGTTTCCGCCAGGGCAATGCCATCTCGCTCTCTTTGTGTACCACTGTCATCGGTATTCGCGTCCAATAAATGAAAGAACGCAATCCGTGCAGTTTCGCAATAATAGAAATAACGTGTGTTATTGACGTGGCGCATCGAATCCATGTCCCCCCACACGACCTGAACTGGAGTCAAGAATCTAAAGCGGCTGAGGCATTCTGGTTTATCTTGCGGTTCCATAAGCAAATTCTCACAAAATAGTTTATGACTTGGCGCGTTCTCGTCGCTGTCTCACAATACCAGCGACTAACAGTAGCAAACCCAACACCGCAAGCACAGCCGCTACTTGAAAAAATTGATGTAGCACCGTCATCAGTGATGGATAAAGTTCAGGAATAATTTCACGCTCACCGAGATGCTTTTCCATCAGGAAAGACACCACACCAATGCCCACAAAACCGCCCATAATACGCAATCCGTTCAGCGTAGCTGACGCGCTGCCCAGCATATTGTCTTCAACCGAACTCATGCATGCGTGGATAATAGGTGCATCCATCACACCTACTCCAGTACCGACCAGCACCAGCGCCAGCAGGACCCAGGCCACCGGGGATTGTGCGTGCAGAAATATGAGCATTACAGACGCAATAACAAACAAGACCATGCCGCTAAAAATCAGGTTGCGGCGCCGGAACCTCTCGGCCAGCCAGCCAGCAAAAGGCGCTATCAACGCAGTGCATAAAGCCTGAATCAACAAAAAATAGCCCGTAGTCTGCGCATCAAACGCCTTGATAAACTGAAAATACAACGTCAACGTAAATGGCAGCGCTAAAATCCCGCTGTATATCAACAAGTGGGCAGTGCCCAAAATTGCAAAGGTGCGGTTATTAAGAAACAGGGATACTTCCAGCAAAGGACTACGCCGTTTTGTCTGGAAACGGAAAAATGCAGCGAAGGAAAGCACACCGGCAATAAGCAGAAGCTGGCCCTGCAGACTGCCGGTATCAAAAATACCAAGCGCAATCAAACTGAGCGCAGCCATATACAAGAAAGTATCCAGTGCGCGCAGGCGGGAGGCGCGATTACCGAAGCGCTCCCAGCGTAACCACACAAAGCCTGTAAGGCCTATGCTGGTCATAGCCACACCCGGCAGATAAAACACCCAGCGCCAATCGAGCGATTCAATCACATAGCCACCGAACAGTGGCCCGGTCACTATGCCAAGATAAGCGATGGAGATATAAATACCCATGACTCGTGCTTTTTGATCTTCCGGGGGCACGCTCATTACCAACGCCACAGCACTGGCAAAAATAAACGCACTACCTATGCCCTGTAGCGCCCGGCTGAGAATGATTTCGGTGCCGGATTGTGCAACACCCCCGATAAAGCAGGCGCCCCCGGCCAGCAACATTCCGATACAGAAGATCTTTTTACGACCGAATTTATCTGCCAGCTTTCCGGCGGGCAGAACCAGACAAACGCTAGCCAGTACCTGCGCCAAGGTGAACCAACTGACGGTCTCGGCTGTTAATCCTAACTCGGTGGCAATAGCCGGAATCGCCAGTGTCGACGAATGCATTAGCAGGGGTGCCAGAAAGGAACCCGATAAAATTATAAACAGCGACAGGCCGAGCCGCGTAATTTCCTGCGGCTCGGCGAGCGGCTCAGCCCCGGAAGTCACTGACTACCTGGCTTGCATCCGAATACCGCCGTCCAGCCTGACGCATTCGCCGTTCATATAGTCATTTTCAACCAGATACTGTGCCAGGTGTGCGATTTCCTCCGGTTTGCCTAAGCGCTGCGGATTAAGCACTGACGATTCCAGCGATTGATAGACGTTTTCCGGCAACTCATCGAACAGCGGCGTATGAATTAAACCAGGCACGATGGTGTTGACACGGATGCCGTGCTGCGCAAGATCACGAGCCAGGCATATGGTGCTGCCGATGATGGCGCCCTTGGTGGCGGCATAGGCGGCCTGACCGATCTGCCCTTCCTGCCCGGCAACGGAAGCGGTGTTGAGAATCACACCGCGGTTACCGTCGTCATCGAGCGGTTCCTGTTTGGTCATTTGTGCAGCACATAGGCGCAGCACATTGAAGGTGCCGATCAAATTTATATCCACCACGCGCTTATAGGTTTCCAGCGCGTGCGGTTGGTGTTCCTTGCCGACGGTCTTTTCACCATGACCAATGCCTGCGTAATTGCAGTTGATATGAATCGCCCCAAATTTGGCCACTGTTTGATTAACGGCGTCTTCAACATTGGTCTCGCTGGTTACATCGACGTTGTAATAGACAACATCATTGCCCAGCTCTTCAGCCAGGGAATTACCACGTTCATCATTCAGGTCGAATATTGCGCATTTAACTCCATGGCTAACAAATCGTTTCAACGTCGCTTCCCCCAGGCCAGATGCTCCGCCAGTAATAACCGCAACTTTATTTTTTAAATTCATCTATTTTCTCCGTTTCGTGTGAATGAAGTTAGCGTTACGCAGCGCATCATCAACCAATAAGCTTGATTGCCTCAGCCGCCAGTTGCCTGGCGCCCTCGCCGGCGAACACTGCGCGCTCACTGGATGCATTGCCCATTTTCGAGCGCTTGTATACGCCCTGAGATATCGATGCGAGACGGAAAAAGCTGAAGGCCAGATAGGTGTTGAAGTGTGGAATACCATCCAAACCGCGTGTTGTGCAATAGCGATTCAACAGGGCATCTTCCGTAGGAATCCCAAGCTCTTCACGATCAACACCACCCAAGCCCAGCACAACGCCGCTCGATGGCATCCGCAGGCACATACAAAAATATGCGAGATCCGCGATTGGATGGCCGAGCGTAGACAGCTCCCAGTCGAGCACCGCAATGGCCCGCGGGTTGCCGGGGGCGAACAACATGTTGTCGAATTTGTAATCACCATGCGTGAGCGTGACCTGCCCATCATCCGTAGGCAGATTGGCCGGCAACCACTCGATCAGTGTTTCCATGTCGTCTCGT
Organism: Arenicella sp.; assembly: GCA_018677115.1. GTDB lineage: Bacteria > Pseudomonadota > Gammaproteobacteria > Arenicellales > Arenicellaceae > Arenicella. The sequence continues at coordinate 11,043 of JAHHOC010000263.1, forward strand.
TGATCGGTTTCGGCCAGGCGATACTGCTTGGTCCAAAGCGCGGTCTGGCGGGCAAAATAATCCACGCCCTTACCAAAGTCGCTTAGCTTGGTTGCCACCAGGTCAACGCTGTGAATTGCGGCTAGAATGTCGATCGCTGCCATATAGTAATCGGCGCGGCGCGCCTTCTCGATATCGGTGAGTGCCGGATCCAATATTGGTTTGCCGTTGGCGAATTCCATAACAAAAAACATCGAACCGATGATAGATTTGTCCGTGCATAGATGGTGCATCACCGGTACCGGCACATCGGTATCACGCAACGCATTCATTACCCGGTATTCACGGTCCACCTGGTGCGCCGATTTAAGCAGCTCTCCGGGTGGTTGACGGCGCAATACGTAGTCACCGCTTTGCGCTACCAATTTGTAGGTGGGGTTTGATTGGCCCACATCGAACTTGATCAACTCCTTTAATCCATGGAATGAATCAATATTTTTTTCCAGATAGGCGCCGAGAGTGGCCACATCGATTTCTTTAATGGTTTCAGGCATATTGATCGCTCAAAGGTTTGGGTTTTGCATTTTGCTGTTTGTCAGCCCGCAACATTAACAACGCTGGCAACAACAGTAAATCTATAATGAGTGCCAAAACGATGGTCGCTGCGGTCAATTGACCCATTTCTACATTTGGTTTGAAGCTGGAAAACGCGAGCAAAATAAATCCTGCTGCAAGGATGATGGCATTGGCCAGTAGAGCCATGCCGACCATTTCAAACGCATAACGAACTGCCTCCTCGGTCGACGCATTTTTCTCCCGCCTTGCACGTTGATACTTGCTAAGGAAGTGAGTGGTATTGTCGACCACAATTCCCAGCGACAGCGCCATTACGATCGCCGATGACATGCCGACCACGCCGAACAACAATGACCAGAGCCCGAAAGTAAACAGGATGGGCAATAAATTCGGCACCATGCTCAACAGGCCCAAACCAATATGTTCCAGCGCCAGGATCATGACCAGCGCAATTAGCACAATGGCGGTAGCATTACCCAGCACCATACTGTCTAAATTACGCTTGGTGATGTAGGCAAACATCATCGCAGTGCCGCTGGGGTCGCTATACATAACCTCGGGAGCATTGTTTTGTAGCCATCGACGGGAGCGTTGCGCAAACTCCCGCATTGTCACTGACGAAATTTTGTCCAGAGTCGCGACCAACTGGGTGGACGATTTGTCCATTGTGAGTCGGTCGTTCATGTCGAGTCCGTAAGGCAGCGACATCTCGTACATCAGCAAATACTGTGCCGCGAGATCATTTTTTTCCGGTAAACGATACCATTCGGCCTGATCACCATGCATAGACTTGTTCAGCCGTAACATTACGTCGGTAAAACTGTAAACTGCACGCACTTCGGGTTGGGCACGTAGCCATTCTGCAAAGCTCAGTAGATGAGCCAGGTACTCGGGATCGGTGATACCGGAAGACTCACCACTGCCGATGTCGTAATGAACAGTGTAGATGCCACTTAACTCTTCTATGGTGAAGTCGGTATCCTGCCGGAATTGAATACGCTGATCAAAAAAATCGATGAATTGATCATCAAAATCGAGTTTCGGAATGGCACTGATTAACAGTGATGCACCAAGCGCAAAGCCCACGATTATTTTTTTTGAGTGGCTGGTGCTGAAGCTGGCAAGCCATTGCATCAAGCGCAATGAATAGGGTTGATAAGCAACCTGGGATCCCCCCTTCTCACTCTTCTTTACCTTGATTGGTAAAATCGACACCAATGCCGGTATCATCACAACCGACATCAGCCAGGCGGCAAAGATACCCACAGCAGACAAATTACCCAAGTGCCCGAATGGCGGCGAATCGGAGAAATTCAAACACAGGAATCCGATAATGGTGGTAATACTGGTCACTGCAACCGCAACGAAATTAATCCGCATGCTTTCGCGGATCGCAGCAATTTTGTCCATGCCGATACGCATCAGAGTTAACATCGTCACCAGAACGTGCACGCTGTCCGCCACCGCCAGAGTCATAACGACGATCGGCACCATTACCGAAATAGAATTGAGCTGAATACCGTATAAGCCGGCCGAGCCTATGGCAATGATGGTCGAACTCATTACCACCATCACCGTAATCAGGGTTGCATAGGTGTTGCGATAGACCAACGCCATTACAATAAATAACACCAGGTACATCGCTGGAATGAGGGTCGTCGAATCCTCAGTGGCAGCCTCGACAAACGCGTTGGACATGGGTGCATTACCGGTGGTGGCAATTTTAACGCCCGGATACTCCGCTTCAATTTCTGCCACCATGGCGCGCGCTGCAGTCATGAAATCTTTGAGGTTCACATCGGATTCATCATCTACATCCACGCGTGCGCTAATCCCTGAAGTGGAACCATCGTGCGATATCAAATTGCCGGCAAGTGTTGGTTCGGCTAAGGCGGCCGCCAACTTCTTCGCCAATTCTTCATCAGTGAAGGTTTTACCATCCAGCAACAGGTCTTCGACTACCAGATCATCACCGTCAGCCTCGGTATGCTGGTAGTTGCTGATTGAGTCAACACGTATCACCCCCGGCAACTGCCAGGCCATTTCGGTCATCCGCTGAATAATGGGATAGGAATCCTGGCTGAATACCTCCTTGTTTGCCGGTTGCACAACAAACAAAGCCGCGTCGATTTTTGTATAGGTTTCTTCGAGGCTATCAAACGCCAGGAGCTGGGGATTTTCCGGCCCGAAATAACCACGGTATTCGGTCGACATGCTGAGATTCTTGGTCGGAATCATAAACGCAGCCGTCAGCAGCAACATAAGAATCAGTGCCAGCCAGCGATAGCGCAGCACCAGGTCAACAATCCAAAGTCCTAACTTTTCAAACAGACTGACCATTTAACTATGCTCCCTCTTTTTGCTCAGTAGCGCCGCGACCACCGCAGTATCCACAATTTCTTTCGGCCGGCAACCGCGTGACAGATCCATCCACGGCTTGTTCAGCCCCTGCAGGATTGGGCCCACTGCATCGGCTCCGCCAATTTCGCGGGTTATCTTGTAGGCCAGGTTACCCGCATCTAGGTCCGGAAAGATAAACACATTGGCATCTCCCCCGAGTGGCGAGCCAGGGGCCTTGCGCGCCGCAACATCCGGATTAAAAGCGGCATCGAACTGCAGTTCGCCGTCAATCACCAGATCCGGTGCGCGGTGTTCAACCAAGGCACAGGCGGCGCAAACTTTGTCTACCCGCGGGTGCGCCGCCGAGCCCTTGGTTGAAAATGACAACATTGCGACCCGCGCTTGCTGGCCGGTTAACTGCTCATGATTGTGCGCGGCTTCAATGGTGATTTCCGCAAGTTGCTCTGCTGTAGGGTCGGGAACAACCGCACAGTCTGCATAGGTGAGCACCCGTTGATCCGGGAGCTGCATAAGAAACAAACTGGACACGGTGTTGACGCCCTGTCGAATGCCGACGCCTTTGAATCCGGCACGCAGTACATCAGCGGTACTGGCAAGCGAACCCGCTACTGCGGCATCAACATAACCGGCGCCGGTCAGTGCGGCAGCAAAACTGAGGGGTGATGCTAACTGCTGCTCCGCCTGCTCCGCGCTGAGATCGTTTTTATGGCAGTAATATGCCAGCGCCCGCTGTTTCCACTCTGCACCATCAGTCGCGGTGCTCAAGGCCTCAATATCTTTTACGCTCTCACTTGGCTGCAGGAATATGGGTATTGCCAAACCATGCTCGGCCAGCATGAGGGCTGCTTGCTGTATACGTGGATCCTCACTTTCAGGCAGCAGAACCCGCGCCGGGTCCTGTGCCGCCTTTTGTCTCAGCTGTTGGAAAATGGGAATCACAGAAATAGAATGATAGCTGGCTGGATATGCGGAGTGACTGCAGTCGAATGCAAGGTGCGAACTAAGCACAAATTATAGCTTGCTGCCGCACCTCCGGGCTATATACGTTACTGTAACAATGCGTGAGAAATCTCGGGATCGCCGTCGTCACAATGCCTGGCTTTCATCAACAGGACTATCTTCGGCCTCACTGTCTCTAGCCTCATAGTGTCGTCCCAGAAAATAGCCCACCAGGCCCCACAGAGAGGCGATGCCGGCACCGACCCAGGCTACTGCGGCCAGTCCAAATCCTAGGCCCTGAGTCAGTCCGGTGAAGAACCAGCCCATGATTACGTCACCGCCGCGGTAAGCGACAATATCGATAACCGGTTTGGCCTTGAAACGGTCCTCACGATTAACTTTGGTAAACAGCATTTCCCGGGCCGGCCGTGTCATCCCATAGTTGCCCGCACTGCGTGCCACCCACAGAGCGAGTGCGACCATCAGGAACGGCGAAAACGCCAGCACCATCATGCCAAACACGATGATTACCGGCACAATACACAGTGCGCTGGGCATGCCAAATTTGGGTACCAGCCGGCCAGTTACAAAGAACGCAAGCACAAAGGTAATAGTGTTGGTGATGGCATCGCGATAACCGTAGATTACTGCTCTATCGGTTCGTGAGTAATCAGCCAGGAGATTCTTGAGTTCAAGGTAGATAAACGAGCCAATGCCAGTGTATAAAATCAGGAACACACCTATGCCAAGCAGGTATGGGTTACTGAAAAAGGCCTTGAACCCATTGAGCGGATTGCCGCCAATATTGGCCTTTTCGGCATCAAATGCGAGGTCCCGGTTATGCAAATCACTGATTTTTAATTTGCGCAGATGCCAGATCAGCGGGATCGGCAGCAACAGCATCAGCGCCGCAATCAAAATCATTGAGCCAACTGGAATGATCTGCACCAGGGCTGCTGATAACAGGGGGCCTGCAATAGCCCCGAGACTGGCTCCGGCAGCGATGACTGAAAACAGCCGCCCGGCCTGATCACTATTAAAAGTGTCCGCCATGAAGCTCCAAAATACCGACACATGAAACAGCGCGAAAACGCTCACCCACACATAAAAGGATTTGTCGATTAACACGGCGTCCTGGATCATCTGCTCTGCCGAATGGAACAACACGAAACTTAGCGCAAAAAATAGATAAACTGCAGGCACCAAACGGGAAAACTTGAGTCGTGAAACAAGTATTCCGTACAGCGCGACAGCGACAGTGCTTATAAAAAAATTGATGGTCCACAGCCAGCTCACTTCAGCATCGCTCCAGTCACTGGCCATCGCATCCCGTACCGGCCGTAACAGGTAATAGGCGCAAAGCAGTACAAACACGAACAAAAATGATGTCACAGCGGAGCGGGCTTCATGCTCGTGCATATTGAAAAGGGCTCTTATTCTATGACCGATTTGAGAAGCAGGCTGATCCATGATTAGATTATCGATTGCATTATTGGCAGACTATCTCATAATTCATGCCAATCCGCTAAACTCATCGTGCGTGCTTCATGCACAGCTCCAGGGAACCGCACTGCAATGCCTGATCTTCAAGACTATCAGACCCTTTTTGAACCGGTTAACGGTGGAGCCCCATTCTGCAACGGCTGGCATGCTATGACGGACGAGTCTTTATCGAAAGTGCCGCGTGAGTGGCGATCCTGGTTGTTCAGCGAGGGCTCACTAACCAGTAAGCTTGTCGCATTCAGTGACGGTGAGTTCAAAGTTAATGTGTTAAGGGAAGGTTGGAAGTTACCCAGCCGTTATGAAGCTTTGAAACTCGGCCTGACAAACCATCAGGCAGTTCGTGTACGTGACGTTGAGCTGTTGTGCCGCGGCCAGGTGATGGTGTTTGCCAGAACCGTGATACCGCAGGATTTGTATCGGCGTGAGAAAACCGTTTTTAACACCATGGGAAGCCGGCCTCTCGGTCACTACCTGTTCCAGGAAGGCCAGATCAAGGTCGCCAACCGCGATATCAAAGCATTTACACTGGCGACAGGTGATTCGATGTTCGCCCGCGCAACCCCCTATCAATTTCGCGGCAGTGAAATTCTGGTGCGGGAATTTTTTGTCAATGCCGCGCTGGTGTCCGCTGACAATCTAAAGCCATAAAAATGACCCAGAACTATATTGAATTTGTCATTCCCCAACTCAACCTGTGGCTGGCAGAGGGTCATAAAACTGCATTACTGACATTGGTCAATATTGACGGCTCTGCGCCCTATCCGATCGGCAGTCAGATGCTGGTGCGTGAAGACGGGGCAAGTTACGGAATGATCACCGGTGGCTGCATCGAGGCTGCGCTGATTGAAGAAGCGCTACGTGCGTTACTGGCCAATAAAAGTCACCAGCAGCGCTACGGCAAGGGTTCACCGTATGTGGATATCCAACTACCCTGCGGTTCAGGTCTGGACATCGTATTCGAACCCAATCCAGACTCCTTGCAATGCGCACAAATAGAACAGGCGTACAAGGCGCGACAACGCTCTCAGCTGGTGGTTGCCGCCAACACTCCTTATACACGCCACTACCTACCCAGGAGGCGCATCGCGCTCGCCGGCGAGGGAAGCATTTATTCGGTTTTCGTGCCGCTGGCTGAAGCTGCCGGGTTCGAAGTCATGACGGTTAGTCACAATCAAAGGGACATTGCGTTTGACCAATGGACCGCCGCTGTCTGCCTGTTTCACGATCATGATAAAGAAATAGGCTTTTTATCCCAGGCCTGTCAATCCGACAGCTTTTACGTGGGTGCATTAGGCAGCCATCGGGCGCACTCAATACGACTGGCGGCGCTCTCTGAGGCAGGCTTATCAGAAGCCTCTTCAGATAAGATCAACAGCCCGGTGGGGCTCGATATCGGCAGCGAAACTCCGCATGAAATCGCGGTCTCTATCCTGGCCCAGATTATCAGTCACGCCAGGCAGTCAGTGCCGGCCCAGTGTTAATCCCGTAACTCGCGGCGCAATATTTTGCCGACGTTGGATTTCGGCAACTCATCCATAAAATGCACGTACCTGGGTATCTTGTAGCCGGTCAGGTTCTGGCGGCAGAAATCGCGTAATTCATCTTCGCTAAGCTGCGGATTCGATGACACTGCATAAAGGCAAACTGCTTCTCCGCTCTTTGAATCAGCTTTTCCTACCACTGCCGCTTCAATAATGTCTGGGTGCTCATAGACAACCGCCTCAATTTCGTTGGGATAAACATTGAAGCCTGACACCAGTATCATGTCTTTGAGCCGATCAACAATTTTTATGAAGCCGTCTTCCTGCAACACTGCAACATCACCGGTGTGGAAAAAGCCCTGCTCATCGATCGCTTCTTCTGTGGCCTCTGGGCGTTGCCAGTAGCCCAGCATGACCTGTCCTCCGCGCACCACCAATTCGCCCTCTTCGCCAACACCCACTTCTTCGCCGGATGAATTGACAATCTTAACCTGTTGTCCGATCAATGGTTTGCCCACGGTACCCAACTGGCTGTCTTTTTCAGTATTCACAGTCAACGAAGCCGCGGTTTCTGATAATCCATAGCCTTCGTAAATCGGTGTGCCGGTGCGTTCCACCCACTCACGCGCCACTTCAGGCACCAGGGCGGCGCCGCCGGTAAGCGTGCCGCGCCCGTTATTGCTCCAGTCAATATCATCAAACCTGGGGTGCTGCAACATCGCCACCAGCATCGCGTTGACGGCGGCAAAACCGGTAAAGGGGGTTGCCACCATAATATCCATCATTCCATCAAGGTCGCTGGGATTGGGTATTAAGATCGCCTTGCCACCCCTGATAAAATTTCCCACCAGGTACAGTGATAGCCCAAACACATGATAGATGGGCAGCGGCGCAATCAATATATCCGGATTGTCCAGGGATACGGTGGATTCGCGTACAACAGCATCTGATTGCGCGGTATAGGTGAAGATGTTGCCATGCGTCAACATGGCGCCTTTGGCAACACCGGTGGTGCCGCCGGTGTATTGCAACACAGCCACATCGTGCATGGTGGCATTACAAGTTGGCAGTTGCTTTCCTTCGCCCTGCTCCAGCACCTGTGGAAAGGCGACCACATTTACATCATCACCCAGCCTGGTCTCGGGTGCAGGCTGCGGGGATATCATGTCAGCTGCATTGGTTACAATTAAAGTGCGAACCGGTGTATCTGGAACCACATTCTGCACCGCTGGTAAAAAGTCAGCCAATGTAACCAGCGCCTTTGCCCCGGAATCACTCAACTGGTGCTGCAGCTCACGCTCGGTGTACAAGGGGTTGGTATTAACCAAAATCAAACCGGCACGGAGAATCCCCCATGCAGCAATCGGGTATTGCAGCAGATTAGGCAACTGCACTGCCACCCTGTCGCCTTTCTGCAATCCACCGTCACTGAGCAGCCAGGCGCCGAACTGGCGGCTGTATTGTTCTACCTCC
>JAHHOC010000271.1 GCA_018677115.1 Arenicella sp.
GTATTTTGTCTCGTGGGTTATTGAACGGCTGACAGCCTCTCTATAAGCAACCTGCGGTTTACCCACATTACAGGCAACATCAAATTCTCGCTGCATTCGATCAATGATGATCTCCAAATGGAGCTCGCCCATGCCGGATATAATAGTCTGGCCTGATTCCTCATCAGTACGCACCTTGAATGAGGGATCTTCCTGCGCCAACTTACCCAAGGCGACGCCCATTTTTTCCTGATCGGATTGAGTTTTCGGCTCAACCGCCTGTGAGATAACCGGATCCGGGAACTCCATCCGTTCCAGGGTTACTACATTTTTAATGTCGCACAGGGTATCGCCCGTAGTGACACTTTTAAGTCCGACCGCGGCAGCAATATCGCCCGCGCGAACCTGTTTAATTTCTTCTCGATTGTTCGAATGCATTTGCAGGATTCGTCCAACCCGTTCTTTCTTACCCTTAACCGGGTTATAGATGGCATCGCCAGTGTTCAATACGCCTGAATAAACTCGGAAGAACACCAATTGCCCTACAAAGGGGTCTGTGGCTATCTTGAATGCCAATGCCGCAAATGGCTCGTCATCGTCGGAGCGGCGTTCCACTTCGTGATCCTGGTGATCGACACCCTGAATAGCCGGAACTTCATCGGGGGATGGCAGATAATCGATAATCCCATCCAACATCGCCTGTACGCCCTTATTCTTGAACGCACTACCACACATAACCGGCACGATTTCATTGGCAATGGTACGCTGGCGTAGACCTTCTTTAATCTGCTGATCTGAAAGAGAACCGCTTTCAAGGTAGATATCCATCAATTGTTCAGATCCTTCCGCCGCTACTTCCATCATCTGCTCTCGATAACTGTTGGCCTGATCAACAAGATCAGCTGGAATATCCTTTTCTTCAAATTGCACACCCATTGAATCTTTATCCCAATAGATGGCTTTCATCTTTATCAGATCAATCACACCGGCAAAATTTTCTTCTGCGCCAATTGCAAGTTGCAGCGGAACCGGATTTGCTCCCAACCGCGACTTGATCTGCTCAACAACGCGAAAAAAATCAGCGCCGGAGCGATCCATTTTGTTGACAAAAGCCAAACGTGGCACACGGTATTTGTTTGCCTGGCGCCACACAGTCTCAGACTGGGGCTCTACACCTCCAACTGCGCAAAAAACAGCGACTGCGCCATCGAGGACTCGCAATGAGCGTTCTACTTCAATGGTGAAGTCGACGTGCCCCGGGGTATCGATGATATTAATACGATGCTCATCATAGGAAGCATCCATACCGCGCCAAAAGGTCGTAGTGGCAGCAGAAGTAATGGTAATACCACGCTCCTGTTCCTGCTCCATCCAATCCATCGTCGCCGCGCCATCATGCACTTCGCCGATCTTATGGGATATACCGGTGTAGTACAGAATTCGCTCCGTCGTCGTGGTCTTACCCGCGTCGATGTGCGCCATGATTCCGACATTTCGGTATCGTTCGATTGGAGTTGAACGTGCCATTGCTGCTAACCAGATTTAAAGCTTTGCTTTGTCTAACGACTAATCTAATGTTTCAAATTTTAAAAGAACAAACACCGGACTCTATTGCCCGGCGGCGGCCGCTTATGCGGCCTGATTGGTTAAAAACGAAAGTGCGAGAACGCTTTATTCGCTTCAGCCATACGGTGTACATCTTCAGTTTTGCGCATCGCGCCACCGCGTTTTTCAAACGCATCGGTCAGCTCACCAGCCAATCGCTGCATCATTGATTTTTCAGAACGCTGACGGGCATATTCCACAATCCAACGCATTGCCAGCGCAGTGCGGCGACTTGCGCGCACTTCAACAGGCACCTGGTAAGTCGCACCACCAACACGGCGACTCTTAACCTCAACCATTGGTTTAACGTTTTCAATTGCGCCGTCAAATATTTCCAGTGGATCTTCTTCACGACGCTCGGCTATCAAATCCAGTGCATCGTAAATGATTTTTTCCGCGATTGACTTCTTTCCATCCTTCATCAGAATGTTGACGAATTTCGCCAAAGTGACGTTACCGAACTTAGGGTCCGGCAATATCTCTCGCTTGGGTACTTCTCTTCTTCTAGGCATAACGAGCTCTCTTTAGCTGTTCATTCTCAGTCAACTGACTTATTAGTTAGCGACCAATACTTATGACTTTGGTTTTTTCGCGCCGTATTTGGAACGGCCCTGACGACGCTCTGAAACACCGGAAGTGTCTAATGCGCCACGCACGGTGTGATAGCGCACACCGGGCAAATCCTTAACACGACCACCACGAATCAGCACTACGCTGTGTTCCTGCAAGTTATGCCCTTCGCCACCGATATACGAGGTGACTTCAAAACCGTTAGTC
>JAHHOC010000276.1 GCA_018677115.1 Arenicella sp.
AAAGCCAAGGGCTGGGAGAAGCAGGCTGATAAGAAGATTGAGCGAGCGGCGGTCCTGGGTGCAGGCATTATGGGCGGGGGCATAGCCTATCAGTCGGCATACAAAGGCACACCGATTAAAATGAAAGATATCAATCAGCAGGGCCTGGATCTTGGCTTGTCGGAAGCCAACAAGTTACTCAGCAAGCAGGTAAATCGTGGCCGACTGAGCGTAGAGAAGATGGGTAAAATTCTGGCTGATATCGACCCTACACTGTCATACGATAATTTTGACAGTGTCGATGTGGTGGTCGAGGCGGTAGTAGAAAACCCCAAGGTCAAGCACATAGTGCTGGCCGAAGTCGAACAGGCGGTGAATGAGGATGCGGTGATCGCGTCTAATACCTCGACGATTTCCATTACCTCGCTCGCCGGGGCCCTGAAACGGCCCGAAAACTTTTGTGGCATGCATTTCTTTAATCCTGTGCACGCCATGCCGCTGGTTGAAGTGATTCGCGGCGAAAAATCATCTGACACGGCCATCGCACGCACTGTTGCCTACGCCAATGCTCTGGGTAAGAAAGCCGTAGTAGTCAACGATTGCCCGGGCTTTCTGGTTAACCGGGTCTTGTTCCCGTACTTTGCCGGCTTTATGGGCCTGCTCAAGGAGGGATGTGATTTTCAGGCGGTCGATAAGACCATGGAACGCTGGGGTTGGCCGATGGGGCCGGCCTACCTGATGGATGTTGTTGGCATGGATACCGGTTCACATGCCGAGGAAGTCATGGCCAAAGGTTATCCCGACAGAATGACTAAAACTTTCAAAACTGCCGGTGATGTGATGTTCGAAAATGAGCGTTATGGACAAAAGAACGGCAAAGGTTTTTACGCCTACGAAATGGACAAGCGCGGCAAGCCAAAGAAAGTTATCTCGCAGGAGACCTATGAATTGCTGGCGCCACACGTCGAAGAACGCAGTGAATTCGATAAAGATGAAATGATCGCGCGGATGATGGTGCCGATGGCTACCGAACTCGCACGTGCTCTTGAAGAGGGCATTATTGACTCAGCCGCTGAAGCTGATATGGCGCTCGTGTATGGTGTCGGATTCCCGCCATTTCGGGGCGGTATATTTCGCTGGATTGACAGCATCGGCATGGAAAACTTTGTCGCCCTGTGCGACAAGTACCAGCATCTGGGCAAACTGTATGAAGCTACCGATGCGCAACGTCAAATGGCAGTCGATGGCGCCACTTACTACGGTTAATTAAAAAGCTACGGTTAATGAGAAAGCAGGAACAAATGATATGAGTACTAGTTCAAGAGAAGCAGTTGTAATTGATTTTGCGCGCACCGCGATGGGCCGTTCCAAGGGCGGTTGTTTTCGCCACACGCGGGCTGACGAGCTAAGCGCTGAGGTCATCAAGGGCCTGTTGGCGCGCAACCAGGCGATCGATCCGCAGAGTATTGATGATTTGATCTGGGGCTGTGTCATGCAGCGCGACGAGCAGGGGGTGAATCTGGCCCGTTTTGCTGGCTTGCTGGCAGGGCTACCGCATAGTGTGCCGGCGCAGACGGTGAACCGTTTATGTGGCTCTTCAATGTCAGCAATGCATACTGCCGCAGCCAATATCATGGCTGGCATCGGTGATGTTTACCTGGTTGGCGGGGTTGAACATATGGGTCACATTGACATGAATAAAGGTGTAGACCCGAATCCGGAGCTGGGTATTTCTGTTGCTAAGGCTGCCGGCAGCATGGGCATGACGGCTGAAATGCTGGCGATGATGCATGGTATCCAGCGCGAGGATATGGACAAATTTTCAATGCGGTCCCATCACCGCGCTGCCGCTGCCCGCGAGCAGGGCAAGTTCAGTGACGAGATCATCCCCGTGATGGGGCATGATGAAAATGGTGTGCCCTACATGGTGGAACACGACGAAACCATTCGTGCCGACACCACACTTGAGGGCCTGGCTGCTTTGCGACCAGTGTTCAATCCGAGAGGCGGCACGGTGACTGCCGGATCATCTTCGCAGGTGACCGATGGCGCTTCGGGCATGATCATCATGTCGGCGGAGAGAGCCGAATCACTGGGCTTACAAGCTAAGGCTAAGATTACCGCCACGACACTCGCCGGCGTCGACCCGTCGATTATGGGTTACGGCCCGGTGCCGTCTACCAAAAAGGCATTAAAGCAGCTGAATCTAACAATGGCCGATATCGACTATGTGGAACTGAACGAGGCCTTTGCCGCCCAATCGCTGCCGGTGCTGAAAGATCTGGATTTACTAAACGATATGGATGAGAAAGTGAATGTTCATGGCGGCGCAATCGCTCTCGGTCATCCTTTCGGTTGCTCAGGCACACGCATTTCCGGCTCATTGTTAACAGTTATGGAGCAGCGCGATCTGACTCTGGGTATTTCGACCATGTGTATCGGTCTCGGTCAGGGCATCACTACGGTAATGGAACGCTTAAACTGATAACCTAAGCCTATGCGTCGATAACGTCGGCAAATTATCCGTTCAATGGCCTCAGGAATTCGTTGATGCAACATCCATTTCAAATTGTTATGTCGGCGCTGTTCGTTTGCCTGTTTACATTCGCGGGTTCATCCGGCGCTGCGGTCGACGGTCAAGCAATAAATGCTCCAGACCAAGAATGGTTGAGTTACGGACGTAATTACCAGGAAAAGCGGTTTAGTCCGCTTGCGGATATCAATCGAGGCAATGTGGAAAACTTGGGCCTGGCTTGGTCCTTTGATTTCACCACCGCGCGCGCCATGGAAGCTACGCCGCTGATCCATAACGGCGTGCTGTATATCAGCACCGGGTGGAGTCATGTGCATGCGTTGGACGCAAGAACCGGCAGGGAAATCTGGCATTACGACGCAAAAGTAGATAAAGCCCATCTGATCAAAACCTGCTGCGGACCCGTCAATAGAGGCGTTGCACTGTGGCAGGATGATGATGACTCACCCCTGCAAGTCTTTTTCGGTGCTCTCGACGGTCGGCTTATCGCGTTGGATGCCTCCACCGGCAAGGAAAACTGGGCGGTGCAGACAACACCCACCGATGGCAATTACAGCATTACCGGAGCCCCGAGGGTTGTAAAAGGTATGGTCATCATCGGCAATGGCGGAGCGGAACTGGGTGTGCGTGGATTCGTCAGTGCCTATGATGCGAACAACGGTAAAATGCGTTGGCGCTTTTACACCGTTCCCGGCGACCGCAACAAACCACAGGAAAATCCGGCTCTGGAGGCTGCGTTAGCCACCTGGAACGGGGACTATTGGTATACACAGGGTGGTGGCGGGGGCACGGTATGGGATTCGATCGTGTATGACCCGCAACTGGATCTGCTGTATATCGGTACCGGAAATGGCTCACCATGGAACCGTGCCATCCGCAGCCCCGGTGGTGGCGATAACTTGTACCTGAGTTCGATCGTGGCTCTCAAGCCCGACAGTGGTGAATATGTCTGGCATTATCAGGTAACCCCGAAAGAAAACTGGGATTACACGGCAACCCAACAGCTGGTTCTGGCGGATCTGCAAATAAACGGTGAACAACGTCAGGTCATAATGCAGGCACCAAAGAATGGGTTCTTTTACGTGCTTGACCGTGGCACTGGTGAGTTATTGTCGGCCGACGCGTACGCGCACGTCACCTGGGCCAGCCATGTCGATATGGCTAGCGGGCGTCCGGTTGAGACTGACTACGCCGACTATCAAAATAATGGCGACAGCTATATCTGGCCGGCCCCGTTTGGCGCCCATAATTGGCACCCCATGTCCTACAGTGATAATACCGGCCTTATGTATATACCGGTGCAGACCGCCCCGGGTTTCTATTCGGCGCAACACAAGGTCACCTATCGGGTGGGGCGCTGGAATACCGGCATTGATATGCATGAAGTGCGTGACCCAAGGAGCTGGGTAGCAGCAAAGGCCTCTATGGATGCCCTGGTTTATGGTGACCTGGTTGCGTGGGATCCTGTAAAGCGTCGGCGGGTCTGGCAGGTTCGCCATCCGACGTCGGCCAATGGCGGAATTCTCTCTACTGCAGGAAACCTGGTTTTCCAGGGCACGCAAGGCGGATTATTCGCGGCCTATGACGCATTTGACGGTACCCGTTTATGGCAGTTCCAGTCTGACAGCGCGATTCTGGCAGGACCCATCAGTTATCGCCTGGATGGCGAACAATACATTGCAGTGGCACAGGGCGGCGGCGGTGCAACAATGTTGGCTCTCGGCCATCACCTGAAACCAAAAAGCGTTAACAGCAACAAATTGCTGGTATTTAAGCTAAGCGCTTCGAGTTCATCTCAGCCTGCACAGGGCACAGGATTTGCCAGTATTGCTGATCCGGGACATGAGGTTAATGACGACCCCGAGGTGATCGAACATGGCTCCGCCGTTTACGAACGAAATTGCGCCACCTGTCATGGTGTCAGTGCCAAGGGCAATGTCATCTTGCCAGACCTGCGTTATATGAGCGAGCAAACGCACCGGGAGTTTGTTGGCATTGTCTTCGGTGGTGCGCGGGCGCACAAGGGTATGGTCGGATTTTATGAAACCTTAAACCTCGATGATATCGAGGCCGTACACGCCTACCTTGACAACGAGCAGCAAGGCCTGCCGGAAATGCTGGAAATGTCATTCCTGCAAAAAGTCGAGTACTGGATTATGTATTGGGGCGCCAAGCTGGGTGAACGCTTCCCTTTTCTGGCCAATGCTGCCAGACCTTATATGATGTAAAGCTCGTTACTGCAGTCCCTTACCGAGTATTTTTTTGCCGGGATAACGGCCTTCGATCCGCACCGAGTCTTTAACGATATGGCGCCCGCCGACAATTACGTGGTTTATGCCCGTTGGTTTTTTATAGGGATCACCATAAGTCGCGTTGGCGGCAACGGTTTTCGGATCGAAAATCACTATATCAGCATCGGCGCCTGTCTGGATGCGCCCCTTTTTATTAAATTGCGGCGCGGCTTGAGCCATCCATCGAGCTTGCTTAAGGCTTAGCTTGGCCAACGCATCACTCAAAGACAATACCTTTTCCTCGCGTGCATAGTGGCCCAGTACGCGAGAGAAAGTCCCCGCTATATTCGGGTTGCTTAAAACATCCAGATCCAAAGCAGGCAGGGCGTCCGTTGAAATCATCATCCCCGGCCAGCGCAGCGCAGTTTTTAACCAGGGTTCCTTTATATAGTGGTGGTTCACCGCGCCGGCCGGTTGTTCAGCTGCATATTTATTCCACGTTTCCTCCGTCAACCACTCTCCGGTGGCAACCCATTGCACATCTTCATAGCTGATATCGAATATTTTCTGCCAGTCCCTGCGTTTAAACACGTCTGCTGATATGGTGGTGCCGCCAGCTGCATAGGACAGGGTTTCAGCAGTGATATTGGCGCCTTCTGCATTTGCCCGGTCGATCAACGCAAGCCATTCGGCAATCCTTCCCATCGCATTGTGGGTGATATGACACACCAATAGTGCTGCGCCGGTCTGTTTTGCCAGCTCGATCACTTCGATCAGTCCGGCGGGATCCCCGGGGTAGCCACGGCGTACGTGTACGAATATGGGTACTTCTCTCGCCGCAGCGACATCGAACAGCATTTGTAATTCTTCGTCAGAGACCGCTCCGGTCATATAATCCAGCAGTACCCCGATCCCCAGGCCGCCCTGGTCAATTCCCTGATTGAGCAGATCACGCATCTGTTCAATTTGCTTCATTGTTGCGGTTTTGGTCCACGCGTCACCAACGAAAGCCGCGGGCTTATGTCCGGTAAAAATATAAGGTTGATCCACACCGTCTATCACCTTGATGCGGATCGCGAAGTGGCCGACAGACGCACCATAATTTAATTGCGCGCCACCTTTAAAATGCTCACCATAGAAGTCGACTGGAAAGGCGCCCGCTTCCAGGTCCAATTGCGTGGTAACGCCGTCAAGTAAGTTCATATGCTGGCCCAGTAAGGTTGGCGTATGACTGTGAATATCAATAAATCCGGGGGCTACCACCTGCCCTCCCGCATCTATGGTTATTTTGCCGGTGAGTGGTTTTACGGTTATTTCGACGATGCGCCCATCGCGGATCCCTATGTTACGCCGCCTGTCGAGTTTGGTTTCCGG